>CANGZK010000116.1 GCA_947458565.1 Acidimicrobiaceae bacterium | reverse complement strand
GGGACGATTTTGTCGCGAACCAACTACATGCACAACAGTGCCAGTGCTGGGATCAATGCGTTCATTGCCCGAGCCGCCACGAGTGAGGTTGTGTTGAGTAGTCATGGATCTGCAACTGACGGTACCGTGCGCAGTGGTGTCTACTCAACCAGTACGTCCAATCCTGAAGCACATCGGTGATTCTCGCCAGTCGGTGGTGTGCGACGTCTCGGGTGGAGTACCAACAATCATGTATTGGGGTGCTGCGTTGAACGCGGCTTCGCTGGCCAATCTTGATGCAATCGCGACAGCAACTGCACGACCCAATATGCCCGGCGTTACCGATGCAATCAATGCGATCACATTGGTGCCGTGTCACGGCGATGGTGCAACGATGCGTCCAGGCATCGGCGGGCATCGTCCGGGTGGTCGTCACTGGGCACCTAGGTTTTCTTTTGTCAGTTGTGAAGTCGTTGGCCAACAGCTGATTTCGATTGCGCGAGATGACGTTGCGCAACTTGAACTTGAAACCAAACTTGAGTGCAGTGCATGGGGCACGCTTCACGCCGCCGCAACTCTGCGCAATGTTGGTGAGTCACGCTATTTGCTGACCAATCTGTCAATCACGTTGCCCGTCGTCGAGAGTGCAACACAGTTGCTTACATTCAGTGGTCGGTGGGCGCGTGAAGCACAGTTGCATCGGCGCGATTTTGTAGATCGTGCATGGACTGCAGAAAATCGCACAGGACGCACCTCGCATGAGCATTTGCCGTTGATCTTTGCAACAGAGCGTGCTGCAGACGAATGGAATGGACAAGTGTGGGGAGCACATCTTGCGTGGAGCGGCAACTCGGTGTTGCTCGCCGAAGTGTTGCCGGACGGCAGAAAATATGTGCAGTTGGGTGAACTGTTACACGCGGGTGAGTTGTGTCTTGAGCCAGGTGAGTCGTATGCAACCCCCGAGGTGATTGGCGTGTGGTCGGGCAATGGCCTCAATTCCGCAACTCAAGCACTGCATCGCAATGTGCGTTTACGTTCGCACCATCCAACGGTCTTACAGCCTCGAAAAGTGATGCTCAACACATGGGAGGCCGTGTACTTCGACCATGATCTTTCGCGATTGTGTGCGCTTGCAGATGCTGCATCCAACGTCGGTGTTGAGCGCTTTGTATTAGACGACGGATGGTTTGGCTCACGTCGCAATGACAAGTCTGGGCTTGGTGATTGGTTTGTGTCGCCAGATGTTTATCCGGATGGACTTGCCCCATTGATTTCGCATGTGCAAAAACTCGGCATGGATTTTGGAATTTGGGTAGAACCCGAAATGGTCAATCCCGACTCCGAACTCTTTCGTGCGCATCCAGAGTGGGTGTTAGCCGCAACTGGCTATGAGCCTGTATTGGCGCGCAACCAATTGGTGCTCAACCTTGCGCACCCAGATGCGTACGCACATATATATAGGCAGCTAGATGCGCTGCTTGCAGAAAACGACATTGCATATGTGAAGTGGGACATGAACCGTGCTCATGTGCATGCAACTGGAAGCGATGGGGCAGCAGGTACGCACAATCAAACGCGCGCGGTGTATCAACTGATTGATCAATTGCGTGCAGCACATCCAAATGTTGAAATTGAAAGTTGCGCATCGGGTGGTGGCCGCATTGATCACGAGATTTTGCGCCGAACCGAACGCGTGTGGACGAGCGACTGCAACGACGCTCTTGAGCGACAAATCATTCAACGCGGTACTTCGATGCTTGTGCCGCTCGAGGTGATGGGTGCACACATCGGTCCACCCACCGCACATACCACTGGTCGTCGGCAATCGCTTTCGTTTAGAGGCGCAACGGCCATGTTTGGGCACATGGGTGTTGAGTGGAATTTGCTCACCCTGCGCGATGACCAACAAATGCAGCTTCGTCACATCATTGGCTTATACAAACAACATCGAGAGTTGTTGCATAGCGGAGACTTTGTGCGTTACGACGTAACGTCCGACAACAGCGCGGTTGCACACGGCGTGATTTCGACTGACAAGCGAAAAGCTTTGATGAGTTACGCACAACTCTCCACTGCGCAAGGCCTTGTACCGTCGCTGTGGAAAATCCATGGACTACTGAGCGATATTGAATACACCGTTACGTATGTGCCTCTTGGTGACTCGAGAGAGCACGCATCATTCACAATGACTGGCGCTCAACTTGGACGCATTGGCATCCAACCACCAATGCTGTTCCCTGAATCCGCAGTTCTTATCCACTTAGAGAGCCAATAGGCTGAAGGCCTGTGAGCCCTTCTTCCGACGCAAAGACAACACCAAAAATCACTGCACAAGTGGTGGCCAAAGTGGCGCACTTGGCCAGGCTCGACCTGACTGAAGCCGAACTGGCCTTGATGACCACGCAGTTGACTGGGATGCTCGACCATTTCGGCGACATCGACAAACTTGATTTGTCGGCCGTGACCCCAATGGCGCAACCATTCCCAATCAAAAATGTGTATCGCGAAGACGTTGTTGTGCCTGGTCTCGACCGTCAAGAAGTTCTTGATAACGCTCCTGCACCGCAAGACGGCCGTTTTCGCGTTCCGCCATCGAACGGTTCAGAATCATGACAAGTGAATTTGTTTCTGTAGTCGACATTGTCGGCTCAATTCGTGAGGGCAAAACAACTGCATCTGCTGTGCTCGAGCAACATCTTGATCGCATTGACAAGCGCGAAACCGAAATTCATGCGTTCAATCACGTGATGGCAGAGTCTGCGCGTGCCAATGCTGCGAGCATCGATGCCGATTTGAAGGCTGGCAAAGAGCGCGGTCCACTTGCTGGCGTGCCAATTGCACTCAAAGACAACATGTGTACGCGCGGCGTACCGACAACGTGTTCGTCCAAAATTTTGGAAGGTTGGAAGCCTCCGTACGACGCAACAGTTGTGACTCGTCTGCAACAAGCCGGTGCAGTCATCGTTGGTAAAACCAACTTGGATGAGTTTGCAATGGGCTCATCCACAGAAAACTCTGCGTTTGGTCCAACACGAAATCCACTCGACACTTCGCGTGTACCTGGTGGCTCAAGCGGTGGCAGTGCTGCAGCAGTTGCTGCTGGTTTCGCAGCCGCAAGTTTGGGTAGCGACACGGGTGGAAGTATTCGTCAACCTGCTGCGTTGTGCGGTGTCGTTGGTGTCAAGCCAACTTATGGAATGGTGAGCCGACAAGGCCTCGTTGCATTTGCCAGCAGCCTTGATCAAATTGGTCCGTTCACGCACACCGTTGCAGACGCAGCGTTGTTGATGGAAGTTATTGGCGGGCATGATCCGCTCGATTCGACTTCACTCGACCAGCCAGTTCCTTCACTCACAGCAGTGCTTGGTCAGGGCGTAAAGGGAATGCGCATCGGCAGACTTGCCGACATGCCAGATGGCTGTGAACCAGAAGTGCTCGCTCGACTCGATGCAGCGTTTGCTGCTCTCAAAGCCGCAGGTGCAACCATCGTCGACATTGCATTGCCATCGCTTTCGTATTGTCTCACCGCGTATTACTTGGTTGCTCCTGCAGAGGCGTCGAGCAATCTTGCTCGTTATGACGGAGTGCGCTACGGATTGCGCGTTGAATCAGCAGACCTCATCAGTATGTATGGCGCTACACGTGCTGCAGGTTTTGGTGCAGAGGTCAAACGCCGCATCATGCTTGGTACGTACGCGTTGTCGGCCGGCTATTACGACGCGTACTACGGCAAGGCGCTTAAAGTTCGCCGGCTCATCGCCAATGACTTTGCTGCCGCATACCAATCATGCGATGTGATTCTCACGCCAACATCTCCAACGGTTGCGTTTCCGATTGGTGAAAAAACGAGTGACCCACTGACCATGTATCTGTGCGACATCTTTACGATTCCCACAAACCTTGCCGGTCATGCCGC
>CANGZK010000115.1 GCA_947458565.1 Acidimicrobiaceae bacterium | reverse complement strand
ATGGACATCACGGCTTCTTCTGGGCTGATGTCATCGTTTGGAACGAGGTCGCCAAGCGTTGCGTCGCCGTCGTCACCGATGGTCTTGTCAAGCGAGACCGGGGTGGTGAGGCGGTGCAATTCGGCGTTCATTGCATCAAGACCTTCTGCATCGCCAGAACCCTGACGAAGAGCTGCACGCAATGTTGCCGAGCGATCACCAGGAATACGGATGAGGCTGGCCTTCTGGTCGAGCGCACGGCCAATTGCCTGACGGATCCAGAAAGTTGCATAAGTTGAGAACTTGAAACCACGGCGCCAGTCAAACTTGTCAACGGCGTGCTCGAGGCCCAAGTTGCCCTCTTGGATCAAGTCCAACAAGTCCATGCCCTGTGGCAATGGATAACGACGGGCGATCGAAACAACCAATCGGAGGTTGGAACGAATGAAGTGATCTTTGGCCTTGGCCGCGCCACGGAGGTCGGCGCGCAATGCTGCACCGCGCTCGCCCTTTTTCATCGCTGCGGCCGCATCGCGACCTTTTTCGATGGCCTTGGAGAGGTTGCGCTCGTCCTCGGCGTTGAGGAGGGCGACTTTACCGATTTCGTTGAGGTAGAGACCAATTGCATCAGACATGGTGGGGGGACCGTTTCGATTGTGTGGGGGGTTTATGGGGGGATTAATGACATTAGTTCATCGGCAGGTTTTGCGCTAGGGGTAAATGATTTTTTTTTGAATTTCTTAAACACTGATGTTTATTGGGTTTAGTGCATATTGGTAACGCACACAACCATTCCGAGTGTGGCAAAGGTTCACAACCGGGGTAGAAGCAGATCTTTCTAGACTGACAGACGTGTCACTACCCAAACAGCAGAGAATCGGATTGTTTGGTGGCACCTTCGACCCACCTCACGTGGGGCATCTCGTTACTGCAATCAATGTTCGTCATGCCCTTGATCTCGACGTTGTGATCCTGATGGTCTCGCACGATCCATGGCAGAAGTCTGGCGTGCGCGATGTTTCGCCGGCCGAAGACAGGTTTGCATTGGTCCAGGCCGCAGTACGCGATGTTGAAGGGTTGGTTGCCGGGCGCGACGAGATTGATCGCGGTGGTCCAAGCTTTACTGCCGACACGTTGCAAGGACTTGCACACGAGTACCCAGGCGCACAGTTGTTCACCATTGTTGGTGATGACGCAGCTGCAGGTTTGCCCAGTTGGGAACGAGTTGATCATGTGGTTGCGCAATCACAACTCGTCGTTGTTGATAGACCAGGAGTAAGTGTCGATTTGCCAAAACAGTTTGCATGGCTCCGAGTTGAGTCTCCGCGACTTGAAGTGAGCAGTACCGACCTCAGGTTGCGCTTTGCCGATGGAAGACCTACCGATTATTTGGTGACTACTCAAGTATTGAACGAAATTCAGATTCGTGGCATGTACGGATCAGGTGAGAGAATCATTCGTTCATGACTGCAATACCTTCACGGCAACGCAACAGAATGTTTGCGGCACTGGCCTGTGGCGTCGCATCTGCATGTCTGTTGCCAATTGGTGGCACGATTGCTGCGCGGTCGTTACTGAATTCATCTGGTGGCACACGTGTAGACGACGGTGGGGCGCTGTTAATACCAGCAACACCTGCGGCATTGTTGGCAACCGTTAACGAAGCCAACCAAGCAACGTCGCTGACAGCCTTTGTGCTTGATCCAAGTGGGGTCGGCGGCACGATCATTTCAATTCCGGTTGGTGCACGCGCAGAATCACTTGGTCAGCAATCACCACATCGCATTGGCGACACATTTGCCCAGGCTGGAGTTGAGGCAATGCTGCTTGAAGCGGAGGGTGCACTTGACGTCACGTTCAGTGTCGTTGGAGCGGTTGGACGTAATGACCTAGCGGGAGTATTCAATGTGCTGCCACAGATTCCTGTCACGTTTGAAACTCCGGTAGTGAATACCGACATGGTGTTGCCAGATCCTGTAACCACCACAACAATTAAGCCGAAAAAGTCACAGTCCACTCAGACAACTCTGCCTCCACAACCCGTCGCAGTAGACACCGAGATTGTTCCTGCGGGCGAACAGATACTGACAGGGGAGCAAGCAGCCACGGTGCTGTACGCCCAAAAAGCTGGTGAGCCAGAACTTGATCGACTTCCGCGTATCAAGGCATTGTGGAACGGTGTTGCTGCAGCAGTAGGCACCGGGCTCGCTGCTGACATTGCACAATTTGATCCAGGTCTCGTCGGCATTGAATTGCCCAATGAAATTGGAGCATTTATGCGCAGGGTGCTTGGCGGCCCGATTCAGGTGTGGCAGTTGAATGCGCAGCCACTTGCGGGTGCCGATAACCCGCTGGGGATTGACATCTACGCGCTTGACCGCTTTGAGGTGCTGATGATCATGGCCAGTGTGGCGCCAAGCAGTTTGTCAATTTCGAATGACACGCTTGCCGTGCAGGTGGACAATCCATTCAATGATGCAAACATTACGCACGCAATCGTTGAACGATTGAGTTACCTCAACGTGACTGTGGCGTTGATCAGGAATTTAACGAAAACTCCTCAGCAAAATACTGAGATTAGAACAACAACAATCATCGCGGACGAATTGAAAAAGATAGGTCTCAATGATGTTGTCGGACCAGTCTCGTACGGTAAGTGGAAAGATCCAGTGCAGGGAATTGGTGCACAGATTATTTTGGGTCAGGACTTTGTTGACTTCTTGGCTTCTGCGCCGGCATTGACACCAACGACCGTGGCTACTGATGGCTGAGAAAAAGCCGGTAGCGAAGAAAGCAGTAGCGAAGAAAGCAGTAGCGAAGAAAGCCACAACCAGAAAACCAAAAGTTTCGGCGGCACTCCAATTGGCCCAAGTGGCAGCCCGTGCAGCAGACGAAAAGCAGGGCTCAAACATCACGGTGCTCAATGTGGGTGAAGTGTTGGCAATCACCGAGCTGTTTGTGGTTGCGACTGCAAGCAACTCGCGCCAAGTTGGTGCGATCCAAAGCGAAGTCAGCCACAAGGTGCGTGAGAAACTTGGTCGTTCACCATTGCGTAGCGAGGGCACGGTTGAACAGCAGTGGGTGCTTATTGATTACGGCGATGTTGTGGTCCATATTTTTGCTCAAGAGGCACGTGATTTTTACGAAATTGAGCGCTTGTATTTCGATGTGCCTGTGGTGAGTTGGAGTCTCGGAGACTAGGTTCGTGAGTATGAACGCATCTACAAACCCATCGATGAATGACGGCAATTTTGGATTGACAGGTTTGCGAGCACTTGTTACTGGGGGTGGGTCGGGTATCGGAAAAGCGATTGCTGACGGAATGAAAAATGCCGGTGCAACAGTTGTCGTATGCGATGTCAATGACTCAACAAAGCCCAACTACATCTGCGATGTGTCCTTGACGAGTGATGTGGAAAAAATGTTTGCGGCGATCGAGCGCGATCTTGGCGGCCTGGACATCTTGGTAAACAATGTTGGGGTGCCTGGCCCAACTGCTCGAGTTGATCAGATGGACCCGGACGCGTACGACGATTGTGTTCGTATCAACCTCGGTGGCACATTTCGTTGCACTCACGTCGCTGTGCCGATGTTGTTGAAGTCCAAAGGTTCAATTATCAACATCTCAACAACTGCGGGAATTTTTGGTTATCCACTTCGCTCGCCGTATGTGGCTGCGAAGTGGGGAATTATCGGCCTCACTAAGACGTGGGCAATGGAGCTCGGCGAGTTTGGTATTCGCGTCAACGCAATCTGTCCGGGCTCGGTGAGTGGTCCGCGTATGGATGGAGTAATTGAGCGCGAAGCATTGGCGACTGGTTCGCAAGCGAGCGACATTCGCACGGGTTATGAAAAACAAGTTTCTCTGCAGACATTTGTCGATGCAAGCGATATTGCGGCTTCTGCAGTATTTTTGAGTTCTCCAGCAGCGCGATTTATTACGGGGCAAGTACTGCCCGTTGACGGCAATACTGAAACGATGAGGGCCTAGTTCCGATAGATTGACGGCTGAAATAAGTCCATGTAAATGGGGCTATAGCTCAATTGGTAGAGCGCTT
>CANGZK010000114.1 GCA_947458565.1 Acidimicrobiaceae bacterium | reverse complement strand
CATTGGCACTGTTGGTCGGCTTGCTGCTCGGTGCGTATTCATCGATCTACATAGCCACGCCGCTCTTGGCAGTTTTTAAGGGTCGCGAAACGAAGTACCGTTCGTTAGAAGGCACGCTTCGACTTGGCGAAGAAATGGCCCGTCTTGGTGCCACCTCTAAGAAAGTCGCGTCTCGGGCAGTTGGTGACGCAGGTTCAACTGGTTCAATTGGATCAACCAGCGCAACTCAAGCGGATATTGAACGCGAAACAGTATTGGCAAGTTCGGCGCTGTCGCATCCGCCACGACCGCGCAAAAATCGTCGTCGTTAAGCCTTCCCATACACTGAGAGTTATGGGTCAGAGGTTGGTGCCCTTAGTGGGCAACAGATGAGCGCAACATCACGTGTCTTGCCCTGGCGGCGTAATCAGTCGGTAGTTGTTGAAGAGTTGGTTCCATTGTTGTCGGCTTACCGAAGCAGACATCCAAAAGGTTCCGTTGCTCAAGTCACTGCAGCCTACGAAATGGCGCGCGCTGCACATCAGCATCAGTCGCGAATGAGTGGAGAGGGCTACATCAGTCATCCCATCGCTGTTGCTCGTATCGTGGCCGAAATTGGTCTCGATGAAGTCTCACTCGTTGCAGCATTGTTGCACGATGCCGTCGAAGATACCGAGATCACGCTTGCCGATGTTGAAGCATCATTCGGTACGGAGGTCGCAGGAATCGTAGATGGTCTGACCAAACTTGAGAGATTGCAGTTTGATTCTCGAGAAGCACAGCAAGCGGCAACGATGCGCAAATTGCTTGTAGCGATGGCCAAAGATATGCGCGTACTCATTATCAAGTTGGCTGATCGCTTGCACAATATGCGCACCATCGCGTCAGCGCCACTTGATAAACAGCGTCGTGTCGCACAAGAAACTCTTGATATCTATGCACCGCTTGCTCACAGACTGGGTATGCAAGAAGTAAAGCAGCAACTTGAAGACCTGTCGTTCGCGGCTTTGTACCCAAAGCGATATGCCGAAATTGATTATCTAGTTTCAACTCGTGCACCCGAGAGAGATATTTTTCTTGCAAAAGCCTTGGGTCAAGTGGGTGTATGGCTCAAAGAAGTTCATATCGAGGCAGAACTGACTTCACGCGGCAAACACCTCTGGAGCCTGTACGAAAAAATGGTGCAGAAGGGTCGTGGTTTTGATGAGATCTTCGACCTGATGGCAATTCGTATTGTCGTGGATTCGGTGAAGGATTGTTACGGAGTGCTTGGTTGCATTCACGGCCACTGGAAACCAGTTGTAGGTCGATTCAAGGATTACATCGCAATGCCGAAGTTCAATTTGTATCAGTCGCTGCATACAACGGTGATAGGCCCAAGTGGCAAACCAATTGAAGTGCAGATTCGCTCGAAGGATATGCATCAACGTGCAGAGTGGGGAGTCGCTTCGCATTGGTCGTACAAGGATGGAGTTCCTTCTACAGACGTTGACTGGTTGAATCGCATCATTGACTGGCAAGATGAAGTTTCAGATCCGCGCCAGTTTCTTGAAAGTCTGAAGAGCGATCTAGATCAGGACGAAATCTTTGCATTCACACCGAAAGGTCGCGTGATTGCTCTGCCGGTTCAGGCAACACCAGTTGATTTCGCTTATGCAGTGCACACCGAAATTGGCCACTCATGCATGGGCGCAAGGGTGAACGGCCGACTTGTGCCACTCGATACTGTGCTCAACTCTGGCGACACAGTAGAAATTTTGACATCGACGGCCGAAAGTGCTGAGCCATCCGAAGAGTGGATGAATTTTGTTGCATCGCCAAAAGCGAAAAGCAAAATCAAACAGTGGGTTTCGCGGGAACGTATTGACGACCTCGTCGAGAACGGACATGACGAATTAGTCGAAGCGTTGCGACGAGAAGGCGTGCCCGTTCAAAAAGTTTTGGACTCCGAAGTATTCACTCAAGAAATTGAATCAATGAATTATGCCGATGCTCCCGCACTATTTTTGGCGATTAGCGAAGGACACGTACAAGCAGATTCAATTGCTGCACGAATGGCAAAATCTGTGAGAAGCGGGCCAGGAGGCGAGCAGTTATCGGTTGGGACACGCAACTTCGTGCAAAGCGACAGTAGCGACCTGCAAGCGGGTGTTCATGTTGAGGGAATGGACGATGTTGTCGTGCGCCTGAGTAAGTGCTGCACACCAGTGCCCGGTGACGAAATTTTAGGCTTCATTGGACAGGGCCAAAATCGAAGCAAGGGAGTCAATATTCATCGTGCTGACTGCTTAAGCGCGATTTCGTTGGTCTCTCAAAATCTTGAGCGTGTAGTGGATGCCGAGTGGACGGGCATCTTGCAAGGGGCAACGTTTATTGCCGCCGTTGAGGTAGTCGCTCTTGATCGATCCCGTCTACTGCGAGATGTTGCCAATGCGTTGTCGAATGAGCACGTCAATATCGTTTCTTGCACCACGCACACCGGTGCGGATCGCGTGGCCAAGATGCGATTCGAGTTTGAGTTTGCAGACCCTGGTCATTTGCAATCGGTATTGCACACGATTAAACGCATTGATTCTGTATATGACGCGTATCGTGTGATGTCAACGGAGCATCCAGCGTCTAACCTGATTGTGTGACGGTTTTTTCAACTAGCCCAGGTACTCGGGACATTTTGGCCCCCGACGCCGCACGCTGGCGTCAATTTCAAGAGGTGTTTGCTTCGGTTGTGCAGGATGCGGGCTACCAGTTGATTATCCCGCCGATGTTTGAAGACCTTGGGGTCTTTTTGCGTCTAGGCGAAGCCACCGAAGTGGTGACGAAAGAAATGTATGACTTTGAAGACAAGGGTGGTCGTCGGATTGCATTGCGTCCCGAGCAGACAGCAAGTGTTTGCAGAGCCTTTGTAGAGCACCGGCCAACTACTCCATGGAAGGTTTGGTATTCAGGCCCCAACTTTCGTTACGAAAAACCGCAACAGGGTAGATACCGGCAATTTGATCAGGTGGGCATTGAAGTCTTAGGTGTTGACGACCCACTATTGGATGCTGAAGTGATTGCGCTCGCTGCAACATTTTTTGCGAGGCTTGGTTTGAATGATGTGCAATTGGCACTCAATTCACTCGGTGATGATGGTGATCGTGAAAAGTATTCGGCCGCTCTGCATCAGTATTTTTCCGCCAATCTTTCGGAGCTCTCCGAGGAATCACAGATCACACTGCAAAAGAATCCATTACGTGTTCTCGACTCAAAGCGACGTGAAGATCAGGCCCTCATCAATGCTGCCCCAAAAATTCGTGATTTTCTGAGTGCCGAAGCGGCAAACCATTTTGATTCGGTCTTGCGTGCACTTGATGCACTGGGTGTGAAGTACGCAATTGATGATCGGTTGGTGCGCGGTCTTGATTACTACCGACGAACCACGTTTGAATTTGTTTCGACTGCGCTCAAGGCGGCACACACTGCCATCGGTGGGGGCGGACGCTATGACGGTTTGGTCGAACAGCTAGGGGGTCCAGCTACGCCTGGTATCGGTTTTGCTCTAGGGCTTGATCGAACTCTTTTGGCTTGTGACGCCGAAAATGTTTTTGCTGCACCCAACACCAATGTCTCGGTTTTTGTCGTTGATACAACCGGGGGGCTACATGCCGCTGAGGTGTGCAACCTATTACGAAGTAATTCAATTAGTGCAGATCGTGCCTTCGATAATCGAAGCATGAAGGCACAAATGAAGGCAGCCGATAGAAGCGGCGCCGCAATCGCGTTGATAATTGGCACCGATGAAGTGGCCGCAGGGCATATCATCGTGCGTCCGATGAATTCTGGTCAACAATACGCAATCGCACAAGATCAGCTCGTTGCAGCAATTCGCAGCGAACTACAGAAATGAGAGTAAGTACATGTCTGGTTCTTTAACCCCTTCAGTCAATGCCACGGCACTGCGCACGCACTTGTGTGGAAGTTTGCGCCCAGAGCACATTGGTCAAACCGTCACGTTGTGCGGTTGGATCGCGCGTCGCCGTGAACACGGTGAACACCTGGCCTTTCTTGACGTGCGTGACTAT
>CANGZK010000113.1 GCA_947458565.1 Acidimicrobiaceae bacterium | reverse complement strand
TTCAGCAAGCAGCCGACGCAAAGGGAGTGTCCCCTCAGGCATTTGCCGACTCAATCGCCCCACTTTTCGAGCAAGCCTGGGAGCGACTCAACATCACCCATGACGACTTCATTCGTACAACTGAAAAACGCCATGCCGTTGGAGTGCAAAAACTATTGCAAGCATGCTTCGACGCCGGTGACATCGAATCTGATGTGTATCAGGGCCAATACTGCGTTGCATGCGAGGCCTACTTTCTGGAAGATGAATTAGAAAACGGCAACTGCCCGATTCATCACACCAAAACGACATACGTTGAAGAAGAGAATTACTTCTTCCGCCTGTCGCGTTTCGAAGATCGGTTGCTCAAGTGGTACGCCGATCACCCGCAAGCCATCACACCTGGTTTCCGCATGAACGAAGTAATCGGTTTCATCAAAGGTGGGCTCAACGATTTTTCGATCAGTCGCAAGACTCTTACATGGGGCATTCCACTTCCATGGGATAAATCACATGTGGCGTACGTGTGGTTTGATGCGCTCGCCAACTACATCACCGCACTTGGTTACGGCACTGACGAAAAAGCGTTTGCCGAAAGATGGCCAGTCGATTATCACTTCATCGGCAAAGACATCATTCGCTTTCACTGTGTGTATTGGCCAGCAATGTTGATGTCTGCAGGTATCGAGCTACCAAAAGGCTGGGCAGTTGGCGGTTGGCTACTTGTTGGCGGCGAAAAGATGAGCAAGACAACTGGAAACGTTGTCAACCCGCTCGACCTGATTGATGACATCGGCGTTGATGGCTTTCGTTATTACGTTCTTGCAGACACCGCATACGGCAACGACGGCGACTTCACCTATGAAGGTCTGATCAGTCGCTACAACTCTGACCTTGCCAACAACCTTGGCAACCTGGCTGCACGTATTGCAACAGTTGTTGAAAAGAAATGTGGTGGCCTTGGTCCAAAGCCAACGATCGACAGTCCACTCGCGCAAATTGCCGCAACGGCAGTGAGCGAAACAACAGATGCATGGGCGCAAGTGCAACCAAGCAAGGCACTTGAAGCAACCTGGAACTTGATTCGTGCAACAAACTCACATCTCGAAAATAATGAGCCGTGGAAAATGGAAGTTGGCGAAGCGGTTGATCGCGTGATGGGCGATGCTCTTGAGGCACTTCGTATTGTCACGATCTTGGCCAACCCCGCTTTGCCAACGAGCACCCAAGAAATCTGGAGTCGCATCGGTCTCAAGGGTTCGATTACCGATTTGCGTATCGATGCCGACACCAAGTGGGGCCAGTACCCCGGCGGCGTCACAGTTGTGAAGGGCGATCCGCTTTTCCCTCGCAAAACTGCATGACGAGCAACATCATGCAACCAATTGAGTGGGTCGACACACATTGCCACGTATACGAAGAAACAATTCCTGGCGGCGCGGATGGCGCATTGCAAGCAGCGCGTGATGCAGGCGTAACAACAATGATCGTCATCGGCACTGATGCAACCACGACACAACAAGCAATCGCAATAGCAGCACTTCATAACGACGTGTATGCCACGGTTGGTCTTCACCCGCACGATGCCAAGCTCGGTCTCGACACCGTGCTGCCTTTTGTTGAAGCACCGCGAGTTGTCGGAATCGGTGAATGCGGTCTTGACTTCTACTACGACCATTCTGATCGTGATGTGCAACGCGATGTATTTGCTGCACAAATTGATCTGGCTAACAAACACAACTTGCCACTTGTCATTCACACACGTGAAGCATGGGCGGACACATTCGACGTACTCGACAGCGTTGGCATACCCGAGCGCACGATCTTTCATTGTTTTACTGGCGGCGAAAACGAAGCTCGCGAGTGTGTGAAGCGCGGTGCGTACTTGTCATTTTCTGGAATCGTCACGTTTAAGACCGCAGATGACGTACGAGAAGCCGCATTGTGGTGTCCGCCAGAAAATATGTTGCTCGAAACCGACGCCCCATTTCTTGCACCGGTGCCACATCGAGGAAGGCCAAATCAACCCTCTCTTGTGCCAACTGTTGGCACATTTATTGCCGACTTGCGTGGTGAGCCCGTTGCCCAACTTGCGCAAACAACCACTCGCAACGCTCGCCTTGCGTTTCCCGGTATTGCTCCGTAGCGTGTTTTAGGTGGTTCTGTCAGTTTTTGAGCGGAGACGCATCGCGGTCCTTACCGCAATCACGCTGATCATCATGTTTGGTGTGCGAGGTTTTAACAGCGACTCAAGTGAGGCAGTAACAACCACCGTCACCGTTGCAACAACTGTTCCACCAATTGACGAGACCGAGATTCCTTCTCCAGTAATTCTCGGTGGTCCAGCACCCCTTGCGCCAACAGGATCAGCAGCAATTGCGTATCCAGCGGCACAAACCAATGTCATTACCGGCACTGCGGCATACAGCAGTTTGGGTTACACGGAAACAGCAGTGTGCTACAGCATCGAGGCTCCAATTGGTCGCATCGTTACCGTCACCAACATCAACAATGGCCGCAGCATTACCTGCACAAATGTGTTCAGTCTGCTTGTGCCAAACGGTGTCACCGTGATTATGCACACGACTGTCTTCATCAAACTCGCCGACCTCATCGACTCTCCAATTCCTGTAAAGATTTCCTGGTGACGCACACTCGCAACGACATTTCCGAGTTGCTCTCTGCTCACGGCTTGTCACCGCGTCGCGCGTTTGGTCAAAACTTTGTTGTCGACGCAAACACGGTGCGACGCATCGCACGACTTGCAGGTGTAGGGCCAGGGGACTTTGTGCTCGAGATTGGTGCTGGCCTTGGTTCGCTCACTCTTGCACTTGCCGAAACCGGCGCGACCATCGTCGCCATCGAAATAGACAACGGTGTTGTCGAAGTGTTGCGCAGCGTCGTAAAAGATCTGCCGAATGTCGAGGTCATTCACGGTGATGCATTGTTGCTGGATTGGGCACCGCTTCAAGCGCGCAGTCAACGCTGGCACGTAGTTGCAAACTTGCCCTACAACGTGGCCACACCACTCGTTGCCGACTTGCTCGACAAAGCACCAGCAGTTGATCACATGTTGGTAATGGTGCAAAAAGAAGTTGCCGAACGATTTGTTGCACCAGTGCGCACCCCTGCTTACGGCGCAGTCAGCGTCAAAATTGCGTACTGGGCAACATCTTCGATCGTTGGCGATGTACCGGCATCAGTCTTTTTTCCAAAACCAAATGTCGCTTCTTCGCTCGTAGATATTAAACGCCGCACTTCACCTGCAGTGCCCGACGTTGATCCAACTCAATTCTTCACTCTCGTGCGCACTGGTTTTGGCCAACGCCGCAAAATGCTTCGCCGAGTTTTGGCTGGCATCATTGCACCCGAAACGTTTACTCGTGCCGACGTGTCGCCCGAAGCTCGAGCAGAAGAACTCGATGTTCACGCATGGGGCCGATTGTGTGTTGCACAACAGGACAAGTTGGCAGGCAAATGAACGTGTCTATTCATGATTCTGATAGCGCGTCGATAATCATTGATGCTCCAGCAAAACTGACATTGAGCTTGCGCGTCACTGGTGTGCGCGAGGATGGCTTTCACCTCATTGACGCCGAAATGGTCACGCTCGACTTGGTCGACAAAGTGCGCATCACACCCAACGAAGATGGACTCAACATTGATGGGCCGTTCAGTGGCGGAATTTCAACAGGTTCAGACAACTTGGTAAGCCGCGCTCTGGCGCTTGTAGGTCGCCGCGCACGAGTGCATATCGAAAAAAATATTCCGAGCGGTGGCGGACTTGGAGGTGGCTCAGCAGATGCCGCTGCCATTCTCAATTGGGCCGGCTTCACCGATCTCAAGGCCGCATCACGACTCGGAGCCGATATTCCGTTTTGCATGACCGGTGGTCGCGCTCGAGTTCGTGGCATTGGCGAAGTGATCGAATCCCTGCCGCAAGTGCAGCGCCACATCACGTTGGTCATTCCCCCGTTTGGGGTCTCGACGCCCGCTGTTTATCGGGCATGGGACGACCTGGCAAAGGCAGGAATCAACACCACGGACAGCCTCAATGACTTGCAGCAAGCGGCACTTGTTGTCGAGCCAAGACTGGTCGAATGGCGAGACAAAATCGCTCAAGC
>CANGZK010000112.1 GCA_947458565.1 Acidimicrobiaceae bacterium | reverse complement strand
CTGCAATCTGTTCGATTGACACATCGTGGTCGTGCAAATTACTGCGGGCATCCGAACACGCTGACGGATTTGATTCGACCAGCACAACCGGTATGTCGGTGTCGACAAGTGTTGCTGTAAAAAGCCCGACGCCGCCGTATGCATCGATAATCGGACCGTATTCACCCGACAATGCAGCGTCGCCTGCAGCATCATTGACAGCCGACACGAGCAACTCTGCAGCAACTTGCGACGCCTGAAAAAACGAAGCCATCGAAACCTGGAGTGAAACACCTTGTACGACTTCGTGCAGCATCTCCTTGCGGCCCACCACTACATGCGATGGCAAACCAGTAACAGTTGCACCATGCACATCTTCACCGTCTTCATCGTGAAGCCAGATGCCGACTTCGCCAGTTTCGACACCGCAGCGCAGTGTTACTTCGGCAGCCCCAGTTACTCGAACGTCACCAATAAATTCATTGAGCAATGGGTGTGCGACAAGACAAGTAGGCGTATCGATCACGTCGTGAGAGCCGCCGCGGCGAAAACCAAGGCGTCCGTCTGGAGTGACAGCCATGCGCAGTGTGGTGCGCGAGGCCGTTGGAGGCACAACGCCACCTGCAGTTACTTCAAGCGTTTCGATCTTGCCGTTGCGACGCAATGCTTCACGAACGATGGCGACTTTTGCTTCCATGTGTTGCGTAACGTCGAGGTGCTGCCACGAGCAGCCACCGCAACCACGGGCCACGTGCTCGCATGGTGGAGCAACACGATGCGCCGACGGCTCAATAATGCTGGCAACTGTTCCCCGCGCAAAATCCTTTTTGGCCTGAGTGATCTGCACATCAACTAATTCGCCCGGCAACGCCCCCGGCACAAACACCACTCGCCCATCTGCCAGGTGCCCAAGCGCATCTCCGCCAGCGACCAACCGCTCAAAACGCACCTGTTCGTTATTCACTGCAACTCATGCTACGACCCAAATGCAAGCCAACTAGGATGACCTGCGTGACGTTGCCAATTCAGATTGCACCCTCTGTTCTTCCAGTCGATTTCTCGAAACTCGGAGAAGCAATTGTTGCGCTCGATGAAGCAGGTGTTGACCTCATTCAATGGGATGTAATGGACGGTCAGTTTGTACCGAACCTCACATTTGGTCCCGACATCATCGCCTCAACACGATCACTAACCAAGTTGCCATTTGAGGCCCACCTCATGGTGCTCACGCCAGACGTGATGGCCAAGCGATATGTGGAGGCTGGTTGCCAGCGCTTAATCGTGCACGCCGAAGCCTGCACACACCTGCACCGCACGCTTGGCAATATCCGTGAACTCGGTGCAACCGCTGCTGTTGCGCTCAACCCTGCAACGCCGGCCAGCGCAGTTGCCGATGTGCTCGACCTCGTCGACATGGTGCTCGTCATGACTGTTAACCCAGGCTTTGGCGGCCAGAGTTACATCGCAACGATGGAACCAAAGATTGCCGAAGTGCGCGCGATGATTCGCAAGGCCGGTTTAGACGATGTAGTCAATGTTGAAGTTGATGGTGGCATTGGCCCAAAAACAATTGCGGGCGCAGCAGCAGCTGGCGCAAATGTTTTGATTGCAGGTAGCGCATTGTTTAAAGAGCCAAAAGGCCTCAAGCACGCCGTTACCGAGTTACGTGCCGCAGCAAACGCTGCATTTAAAAACTAATCTCGTCGAGTTCGCTCTTTGCGCGCACGGCGCTGACGCATTCCCTTAGACGCTTGAAGCGAAACTTGACGCGACATCACGAGCACAAACAAACCGCCGACAACAACTGCTATTGCGATCAATATTGAAAGCACAATCAGTAACTTGTTTTCGAGAAGCGGACCAAGTACGCCAGTGTCAATGCTTGTCCCGTTTTGGAACAGAGTGCGCACAGGATCTTCAAGATTTGGGCATATGCCGGTTGCACCGCTGATACCCACCACAGCATCGCCACCAAACAATGGCGCATTTTCACGAACCTTGGAGACCAGCAACGGAGAAAACGGATCACTCGCAGCACCAACGATGTAACGGGTGCCCTCGTCCAAAAACTTTGTGTCCTGTCCGTAGCGCACCTCTACGGTGTCGTTCGTGATGTAGCCACTTGCGGTACCCGCACGCACCTGAATAACTCGGAACGTTGCGGACGTGTCGGCAATTGACAGCAACTCGCCCACAAACACCATCTGCGGGGCCATCGGAATCGCACACCCGGCAGGAATAGTCGTCGCGGCAGACGAGTTGATTGGCAACGTGGTCTCAACGACACCCGTAATGACACCTTGCTCGTCAGGAACTGAGTCGCTAGGAGCAATCACCACTGGCGCAACGGTGTCTACAGGGGGCGTAGGAGGAACGGTTGCACCAACTGAAAATGTTGGCGCGAACAGAACGCCAGTCAACACAAAGGTCGCCGAAGCTAAAACCAATCGTGTTCGCACGAATGTAATTCTACTTGTTTGAATTTGGCTGACGAGCGCCTTGATCTAGCGGCCAGTGAAGCGTGGTTCTCGCTTTTCAATAAACGCGGTCATAGCTTCCACCGTGTCTTTGGTGCCGAAGTTGACAACCTGTGCAGCGCCTTCGTCGTCGAGTGCCTCTTCAAGCGTGACGTTGGCAGAATTGTTGAGTAGTCGCTTGGATTGCGCCAATGCAATCGGCGGACCAGCAGCTAGGCGAGTTGCCCAGTCATGTACAAATGTGTCGAGTTGCGCGTCTGCAACCACTCGATTGACAAGACCAATACGTTCGGCTTCGGCAGCATTAATAATGTCGCCAAAAAATGCGAGTTCTTTTGCACGATGCAATCCGACCCGGCGTGGCAACACCCATGAGCCACCAAAATCGAGCGACAAACCGCGCTTGGCAAATATCTCGGAGAACCGCGCGTTCTCTGAAGCAACAACCAGATCGCAAATGAGCGCCATGTTGCACCCTGCGCCTACTGCAACGCCACGAACCTTGGCAATGGTGGGCTGCGGGATACGCGCGAGCGCATTGCACACATCGCCGATGTGGCGCATGGAGGCAAGCCTGCTCTGGTTGGCCCGTGGGTCTGGAGCGCCATCAGAATTGCCGCCGCCTAAATCGGCACCACTGCAGAAGGCCTCTCCGGTGCCTGTGAGCACCATTGCACGATCTTGCTCGTTGGTGCCAACCTCGCGAAACACAGCAAGCAACTCGGCCCACATTGTTGCATTGGCCGCGTTCTTCTTGGCTGGACGATTCATTGTCACTGTGACAATGCCATTGTCTCGTGTAACAAGAAGTGTCTCAAATGAGCTTGATGTGCTTGAAATCCCCATGTCATAGACGATACTGAACGGATGGGATTTAATCCGAATCGCAAACATGTCAAGCGCACGAGCGACTACCTCATTGTTGGGTCTGCGCTGCTTGTAGTGGTGCTACTTGTGGTGTGGGCATTTGCTGGATAGCGCGAACATGGCACCAAAAACAAAGCGCGCGAAAAAGCCCGGAATCTGGGACGGCCTGTACGGCGAAATTCAGGTGAAGCGCGTGCAGCCTTACGAGGCACTCAAGGCATATGTATGCCCTGGTTGCAACCGTGACATTCCAGAAAAAATGGGACACTACGTGTGCGTGCCAGTAGAGGCAACCGATTTGCGTCGTCACTGGCACTACGCCTGTTGGGACAGACGAACCGTAGTTACTAGCTAGAAATTGTTTAGAAAATATCCTCGAGCATTTCGAGCTGCGTGCCGAGCACGCACGCCACATCAAAGCGCACTTTTTGAGCATTGTTTACTAACGATGCAAGCGGATCGTTTGCCTCACGCATTGAGGCGCGAAAATCGGCAGTCGCGCGTCGTACTTTCAATTGCTTTGCAGGCGTAACCGCTTCGGCCGGAGTGCCAAATGCATTGGTTGCGCGCGCCTTCACTTCGCACACCACAAGCACACCGTCGTTATAAGCAACGACATCCAGTTCGCCGCGCTTGCATCGCCAGTTGCGCGCAACAATCACATAACCGTGTTGCTCGTACCACCGCGATACCAAATCTTCGGCCCACTTGCCTCGCGCAACACGCGCGGCAGCAGTCGCCTTTAGAGATCGATTGGTGGCAGCTCTTCGATGTTGAGGTCTTTG
>CANGZK010000111.1 GCA_947458565.1 Acidimicrobiaceae bacterium | reverse complement strand
CTTGTTTTAGGTGTCGTGGCAGTAGTAGCGATTAATAACGACAACGGAGGCTCATCAACGTCGAGTTCTTCGTCGGCAGCAGTAGCCACCATCGTGCAGGTGAGAATGACTGAATTTGCTGTCACCATGACACCTGCAACGGTGCCACCAGGCGAAGTCACTTTTCAGGTTGTTAACGGCGGCACGCTCGAGCACAACTTTGCAATCCCGACGCTCAACAAACGCACAATTATGTTGAAGTCTGGCGAGACAGCAGAGCTCGTAGTTTCGGGTCTTGAAGTTGGTGAAGTTGCCATTATTTGTGAGGTTGCAGGTCATGAGGCATCCGGAATGAAAGCCACGCTGACTGTCGCAGAAGGCGCATCAGCAATGGCAAGTACTGACACTGCGCCGATGTCAGCGATGACATGGCAACAAATGGACAAGGCCATGGAAGACGTTGCCATGACGTACCCAGCTAAAACAGAAGGCATTGGCAACCAGGAACTTGAATACACCATGTCAGCAGATGGCTACAAAGAATTCGTTCTTACCGCAAAGATTGTTAAGTGGGAAGTCGAAGTAGGCAAGTTCGTCGACGGCTGGACGTATAACGGGATGATTCCTGGTCCAGTTATCCATGTGAACTCGGGCGACAAGGTTCGCATCATTCACAAGAATGAATTGCCAGAATCCACCTCGTTGCACCTGCACGGAATTCGAGTGCCAAATGCAATGGATGGTGTGGACCCTTACACGCAGAAGCCAATTGAGCCAGGTGCTACCTTCAACTACGAATTCGTAGCCGACGGTCCAGCAGTTGGCATGTATCACTCACACCACAACGCACAGGTGCAGATTCCAAACGGTATGGCTGGTGCAATCATCATCGACGATTGGAAAACTCTTGCGATGAAGGCTGCAAATGGTCGAACAAATGATGCGGATGGCAAAGCAGAGCAAGAAGTGGTGATGGTGTTGAACGACGCTGGCAACATTGGTCTCTCACTCAACGGCAAATCGTTTCCTGCAACTACGCCATACACGTTGAAGGTTGGCGAGACCATGGTTGTGCATTACTACAACGAAGGTTTCATGACGCACCCAATGCACATGCACCAACCAACTGGTTTAGTTGTGGCGCGTGATGGAGTTGTTCTTGATTCGCCGTACTTTGCCGACACAATCAGTGTTGCTCCTGGTGAGCGTTGGACCGTGGTGTACACCGCGCAGGATGCAGGTGTTTGGGCATGGCACTGCCACATCCTCACGCATGCCGAAACCCCACAGGGCATGCGCTACATGGTGACTGCAGTAATCGTTAGCTAGCTGGTTTACCCTTCGGGGCTGTGTAGCGAGGGGGACTTCGCTCCACAGCCCTTTTGGTATTTATGGAGCGATTCGCTTACTCGGTGTTTAAAGCGAGATACTTAATAGGTGGCAAGCAAGCAGGCAACAGATCTCACCAAGCGCCTTAACTCAACTACAGGTGGTCGCGAGTTCGACCCTGCAGACGTAGAGCGCGTTACACGGGGCTTCATTGCTGCACGCACAGAGGACCAGATCGTTGATGACAAAGGTCGCAAGGTCATTGACACTGCTGCATACGATTTTTTGCGAGATGGTCGTACAACTCCCGACACGGTAAACCCGCACCTGTGGCGCCATGCAACGCTCAACGCTCATCACGGTTTGTTCGAGGTTGCCAAAGGCGTGTGGCAGGTGCGTGGGTATGACATCTCAAACATCACATTTATTCAAGGCGACAAGGGTTGGGTGGTTATTGATCCGCTCACGAGCGACTACACGGCTCGGGCATCACTTGAGTTGATCAACAAACATGTTGGTGAGCGTCCTGTAACAGGGGTGATTTATACGCATTCGCATGCCGATCATTTTGGCGGGGTGCTCGGTGTTACAACGCGAGCTGATGTGGATGCGGGCAAGTGCGTGGTGATTGCACCTGAAGGGTTCTTGTATGAGGCGATTGCTGAAAACGTAATTGCTGGGCCAGCAATGGGCCGACGTGCGACTTATCAATTTGGGCCACTCTTGCCAGCCGGTCCAGAGGGTCATGTTGATTCAGGTCTTGGTAATTCGGTGCCAACAGCAGCACCGTCATTGGTTGCGCCGACGCATGACATCACGTTCACTGGCGAAGAAATGATCGTTGACGGTGTTCGCATTGTGTTCCAGATGACACCAGAGACCGAAGCGCCGGCCGAAATGAACTTCTTTTTCCCAGACTTCGGTTGGTTGTGCATGGCAGAGAATTGCTCACACACGATGCACAACCTCGTGCCAATTCGCGGAGCGCAGGTACGTAATGCACTGAGCTGGTCGAAATACATCAACGAAAGCATCGAGTTGTTCGGTGCTGACACCAAGATTTTGTTTACGTCTCATAACTGGCCGCGATGGGGCAATGAGGACGTTCGAGAGTTTTTGATCTTGCAGCGCGACTTGTATCGCTGGATTCATGATCAAACTATGCGTTGTGCGAATCAAGGTATGACACCACTTGAGATCGCTGAATTTTTGAAGTTACCCGACGAGTTTTTGGCCAATGAGCACACTCGTGGCTTTTATGGCGACCTCGTACATAACTCAAAGGCTGTGTATCAGCGATATCTCAGCTGGTACGACGGCAACCCGGCCAACCTCAACAAGTTGCAGCCAACAGATGCGGGCAAGCGGTATGTAGAACTCGCAGGTGGAATGGATGCACTGCTGGCATCGGCACAGAAGTCGTTTGACGCCGGCGACTATCGCTGGGTAGCAGAACTCGTGAACCACGCAGTGTTTGCAGATCCAACCAATGTCAAGGCACGCGAACTGCAGGCAGACACGCTTGAGCAACTTGGATACCAGTCAGAGTCGGCAACATTTCGTAATGCATATCTGATGGGTGCTCAAGAACTGCGCCAAGGCCCGCCACCGCCAGTAGAGGTTGGTGCTCGGGCTCGAGGTATGACGCGCGCGATGACAATCGGTCAAGTGTTTGACACATTGGCAGTGCGGCTCATTCAAGAGCAGGTTGGTGGGCTCACGACAACGGTTAATTGGAATTTTACGGACATGGCTGGAACGCCGGATCAGTCGTGGGTTTTGGCGCTTTCAAATAGGACGCTTGTGTCAACACAAGGACGTCACTCCGATGCTGCCGATGCGACGGTGCATATAAAAAGAGAAACGTTGTTAGATGTGATTACTCAGGCCACTACGTTCGTTCATGAAATGACGGAAGGTGCGATCACTGTTGACGGTGATGCAGGTGCACTCTTGACAATCTTTGGAAACCTAGAAAAGTTTGTTACGGGCTTTGCGATAGTCGAGCCCTAGCTCGCGTTTTTGCTAATTAGTAAAACCGCTAGCAGTCATCATTTTTCGGTAGGAGAGTGCAACTCCATCAAATTTCATGTGCAGTTCGCTCGTGATGTCAAAAGGCACCGACTTTGGTCGTTGCGACTCGACAATGACTTTGTCTTGGTTGAAGATCACGTCTTCAAAATCGCGAATCACTGAATCTGGTTGATCAAAGTTGTAGTTGCGACCAATCGTCAAAAATCCGCGTGAGTGGTCATGGTCTACTGGTTGTGAGGTAAAGAAGTAAATCATTCCCTCGACCCCGCCCCAGCCAAGTCTGAGTAACAACGTGAATGGTGCATGAATCTCGTATCGAGATGTGCGCATCGGGGCAGTGGTATTTGAATTAGCAAATATCGGAAAGTCGTCGCTGTTTGGTGCTTCGGGCCGCACAATGTTGTAGTGCACTACATGACCAGTTGTGCTTACGTCGCAGTCTGGAACGACGGGTCGATTTGGGTCTCCCAGCAAGCCAGGGTGCACCCAAGGGAAGTGGCCAAAGTCGGTAAAGTTTTCGAGTTGGCGTGATGAACCTGCGTTCCATTCGTATGGTCCGCAATTGACCCATTTCCAATTTGCATCTTCGATCTCATCAATGAGTGGGATATCAAATCGGGGAGTTGCAAGAGCAACCCACACCATTCCATTGCGCTCGACGCACTGGAATGCTGGAATCTTTGCTTTTGGCGGAACACGAGAAGGGTCTTCGAGTTGCGGAATGTGTACGCATGCGCCTGATGAATCAAACTGCCAGCCGTGATACGGGCACATGATGTTGTCACCCTTGACGCATCCGCCCGAAAGTGCGGTGCCACGGTGAACGCAAATATCGCTAGAAGCGTGCGGGGT
>CANGZK010000110.1:0-4184 GCA_947458565.1 Acidimicrobiaceae bacterium | reverse complement strand
AACACCACTCGCAGATGCAGAGTCACGTGAAGCATTACGCCACATGCAAGCAATTACGAAACATCGTGATTATTTGCGTGAAGCAATAACTGATTTGGAAGTTCGTCAAGATGATTTACTTGACAAGCTCGGAAACTAATACGACAAGTTATGAATGCGTCTCAACTAAGCACACGAATTGTTATTGCCGAAGACGAGGCAATTATTCGCCTTGACCTTCGCGAGACGCTAGAAGAAGAGGGCTACATCGTTGTTGCCGATACGGGCAGGGGTGATGACGCGATTGAATTAGTACGTCAACACAAACCAGACGTCGCAATTTTTGACATCAAGATGCCGGGGCTCGACGGATTAGATGCAGCTCGAGTAGTAAGCGCAGAAAAGATTTGCCCTGTGGTGATGCTGACGGCATTTAGTCAACGGGAAGTCATTGAGCAGGCCCGGGATGCAGGTGCCCTTGCTTACCTAGTCAAGCCATTTCAAAAGACTGATCTTGTGCCTGCTATTGAATTGGCAATTGGTCGTTTTCGGGAATTGATGACACTCAGCGGCGAGCGTGATGCTCTCGGAGAGCAACTTGAACTGCGAAAACTTTTAGATCGGGCAAAGGGATTGTTGATCGATAAATTTTCCATGACCGAGCAATCCGCCTTTGATTTCATCCAAAAGAATGCAATGTCGACCCGAGCCAAGATGGTGGATGTGGCCAACCAAATTCTGAACGGACAGATCACTCCGTAGTTGTCGGTTATCGTCGTGGCATGATCCAGGCGGTTTGTTTATGCAATTGATGGTCCTAGATGGAAACTCGCTCGCATACAGAGCATTCTTTGCGTTGCCAACTGACATGATGACGGCAAGTGGTCAGGTGACTAATTCGGTTTACGGATTTTGCTCGATGCTGCTGACATTGATGAAGGACCACAAACCCGATGGGGTGATTGTGGTGTTTGATCGCAAAGAAAAGACGTTCCGACATGAAGCTGCGCCTGAGTACAAAGCGCAACGCGAAGCGCAGCCAGACATCTTGTATCAACAGATGGACATCATCAAAGAGATGCTCGGCGTAATGGGCATCGCCGCAATAGATGCCGCCGGTTTTGAAGGTGATGATTTGATCGCCACCATCGCCGAAAAGGCAGAGCAAGCTGGTGAAGATTTGCTGATTGTCACCGGAGACAGAGATACATATCAATTGGTGCGAGACCCACACATTCGTGTGCTGTACAACAAACGCGGCGTCAGTGATTATGCGTTGTATGACGAGGCCGGAATTGTTGAGCGCACTGGCGTTACACCTGCGCAGTATTCGCAGTATGCAGCGTTGCGCGGTGATCCGAGCGACAACCTGGACGGTGTGCCTGGAGTTGGTGAAAAAACTGCGGCAAAACTGATGACGAAATACCAGGACATTGTTTCGGTCTTCGATGCCGCCGAAGAGCAGACACCTAAGTTGAAACAAGGATTGCTTGAAAGCCGCGAACGAGTATTGCGCAATGCCCAACTGATGGTTCTTCGCAGAGATGCGCCGGTGAATATCGACATCACGCAGACCGCGCCTCGCCCAAGAATGGGCGAACTTAAGACAATGTTTGAGATGCTCGAATTCAAATCTATGTTTGCGCGGGCAAAATCCGTTTTCGGGGACGCTCCATCTGCGGAATCAAAATCAGATCGGGAATCTATTGGAGAACGAGTTGATGAATCTGAAGCTGATTGCATCGCCGCAAAGATCGAACGTTGCGACAGTGTTCGATCGGCAACGGAAGCTTTCGCGAAAATTGCGAAACTCGACTGTGTAGATATAGGAATTGGGTGGCTTGGAGAGCCAGGACGTAGCGCATTCGAAGGAATTGCGATCGTTATCGATTCGAAGGAATCTGCTGTCGCTTGGATTGTCGCAGATGTATTGCAAGACAAAAACTTGCTCAAAGATTTGAGTGCATTGTCTAATATTCGCGCACATCATGTAAAACCATTCTTGAGATGGCTGTTGGATCATGACGTTGATCTGCGATCCATCACTCTCGATACGACAATCGCTGCATACTTGCTCGATCCCAGCGATAACAAGTTTGATATTCAACAAGTATTTGAGCGATACACCAATCTCACAATTCAAATTGGCGAGGCAGAAGGTTCAGGACAACTTGATTTTGGTTCAAGTACTTCAGATAACGCGCAGCGCATTTGTGACGAGGCGTTAGCAGTCAGTCTGATGGCCGACCCAATATTGAAGGCACTTGACAAACAAGGTGTCTCAGCATTGTTCGCAGATGTAGAAATGCCGCTTGTACGCGTGCTTGCGCGCATGGAGCGAGATGGCATAGCTGTTGATGTGAAGCAGTTGTCCGCAATCAATGAAAATTTGAAGTCCCATGTTGCACGCTTGACGAAAGTTCTACATGAACTTGCTGGTCGTTCATTCAACATCAACTCACCGACACAGTTGCGAGAAATTTTATTTGAAGAAAAGAAACTAGCGCCGGGCAAAAAGACTAAAACTGGTTTCAGTACTGATGCTGCAACACTAGAAAAGATTCGTGATCAGTGGCCTGAATTTATTGACCCACTTTTGGAGTATCGAGAATTTGAAAAGTTGCGCTCAACATATGGGCAAGGGTTGCTCGACTCGGTTGGTGCTGACGGTCGTATACATGCGACATTTAACCAGACTGTTGCTCGCACAGGTCGTCTCTCAAGTGATCAGCCGAACCTGCACAACATTCCTGTTCGTTCAGACGAAGGCAAAGTGTTTCGCACAGCATTCATTCCGTCAAAGGGTTGTGAGTTTTTGGTTGCCGACTACAACCAGATCGAACTTCGGTGTATTGCGCATCTTGCGAACGATCCAGGTTTAATCGATGCATTCACACGTGGCATTGACGTTCACAGTGCAACTGCGTCGCGGTTGTTCAACGTTAAAGAATCTGAAGTATCGAGCGAGCAACGTTCTCAATCAAAGATGGTGTCGTATGGGCTTGCCTATGGAATGGAGGCATACGGTTTGAGCCAGCGACTCAGCGTTGGGGTCGGAGAAGCCTCGGGAATTCTTGACGCATACTTTGTTGCCTTTCCAAATGTGAAGCAATACATGGATGACACGGTTGAACAGGCTCGAAAGCGTGGTTACACCGAAACATTGTTTGGACGACGTAGACCGATCCCCGAACTCAACAGCAGCAATTTTCGAATACGTCAAGCAGGAGAGCGTCAAGCAATGAACGCAGGCATCCAGGGGCTTGCTGCTGACATATTCAAAATCGCCCTAGTCCGTATCAGCGACGCCTTCGAATCTGCCAGTTTGAAGAGTCGTGTGATTCTGCAGGTGCATGATGAGGTGATCATCGAAGCCGTGGTGAGTGAAAAATCGGCGGTTGAGGAGATCGTTTTGAAAGAGATGAAGCAGGCCGCAAGCCTCAAGGTGCCACTCGAGGTGCATAGTGCTTGGGGTGCGTCCTGGGCTAGTGCCAAGGGGTAGTGATCAGGGGTAGTGATCAGGGGTAGTGATCAGGGGTAGTGATCAGGGGTAGTGATCAGGGCTAGTGATCAGCGGATGGAATCACAGGCTGATCACCATTATCTGACTGGTAGCGTGATCGTGCCTTGCCGTTGGTAGGGCCGCCTTGAAAGAGGTGCAACCGATCCCATCCACCGAAAGTACGTTCATCATGTCTGATCTCCAGTTAATGCAAAGCCCTCCAATGGGAACCTTCGACGCAGAAGGAAATTACACACCGCGCCAAGTCACTGAGCGCGATCTCACCCAGTCGTTCGCCGATGCAATCAACGGCACGCTTGTTGAACTCAAAGATGGTCAGCTCGTCACCGGAACTGTTGTGCGAATTACGCGCGACGAGGTACTCGTTGAAATCGGTTACAAAACAGAAGGTGTGATCCTTGGTCGCGAGCTTTCAATGCGCGCAGACGTTGATCCAAACACCATCGTCAAGTTGGGCGAAAAGATTGAAACTCTTGTCATCACACTTGAGGACAAAGAAGGTCGTTTGTTGTTGTCGAAAAAGCGCGCTCAGTACGAGCGAGCATGGGGAGACATTGAGAAAGTTAAGGAAGTTGACGGAACCGTTGAAGGTTTGGTCATCGAAGTCGTTAAGGGTGGACTTATTGTCGACATCGGTTTGCGCGGCTTCTTGCCAGCATCGCTTGTTGAGATGCGTCGAGTT
>CANGZK010000109.1 GCA_947458565.1 Acidimicrobiaceae bacterium | reverse complement strand
CCACCAACACTTAACAACTCTCCGCTAAAACCAATGCGTGCGCCAGGCGCCATCGCTGTTACGTCGGCGACCGTAAGCATTTGCGCAGACAATCCATACGCACGCGCACCGGTAGGACCAACCCAAACTGCAACAGGAATCGCTGCAGACGAAATCTTTTCCAAGACCTTTGCCATGCGCTCAGGAGAAACAACAGCGCCGCGCGAGTTGACTTGCAACACAATCGCCTGTGCCCCATTGTTTGTCGATCTATCAATTGCGGTCTCAATTTCTGCAACAACAACATCATCAAGCAAACCGCTAACGGCGACTATGTCAACTGGTGCCAGTTGCTCGGCAGATGGTGTCGACTCTGCAGATGCGCCAGCGTTCATTGAAAACCCTGCTGCTCCAATAATCAGTGCAACTGTGCCAACACGCACCGTTTTCGAAAACTTCAGCAACTGATCCTCCGGGGGTCATCTTTATCGTTTATTGCACAACTAATTCCACTAACAACTTACGGTATCTGCCTCAAACGCTAAGATTCCTGTCGTGCATATCTTGCTTGCCACCGATGCCCAATGGGTTCTTGACGAAGTTCTTGCAGCCCTTGGCTCACCCGAAACGTCATTTACGGTCTGTCGCAATGGTCGTGATGTGCCAGAAGCCATTGCTACTCGCACTCCAGATCTGGCAGTTCTCGACATGCAAATAGGTTCTATGGGCGCCATGGCTGTCACGATGAATCTTCGACTCGACCACAGCGACCATCGCATCCCACATGTTCCGGTGTTGATGTTGCTCGATCGAAAGGCCGATGTGCATTTGGCACGTCGCAGTGGTGCAAACGGTTGGATCATCAAGCCGCTTGATGCGCTTCGTTTGCAACGCGCAGCAAATGCGGTCGCAAGTGGAGAAACTTGGTTTGATGGCGAAGTTCTCGCCACCAACGCCTAAATCCTGCTCATTTTTCTGACTTTTTGTAAATCGCAGTAAGTCTGAGCACGTTCCCTGCGAAACTCAATCGCATGGTTGCGCCAGCCCTCACGGAAATAAAAATTCCTCAGCATCTCATCCCCCTCGATGGGCGTTTTGGAAGTGGCCCATCAAAAATTCGTGCAGAACAAATTGATGCAGTCGTTCGTGCGTCGCGAAACATACTTGGTACATCGCACCGTCAAGCACCAGTGAAAAACCTGGTTGGTTCGGTACTCACTCAACTGCGTCAGTTGTTTCAACTTCCATCCGATTGGGAGGTTGTTGTTGGTAATGGTGGAGCCAGTTTGTTTTGGGATGCTGCAACTTTTGGACTGATCAAAAATCGCAGTTCGCATCTCGTGTTTGGAGAATTTTCTTCAAAGTTTGCTCAGGCCGCGCAATTAGCTCCACATCTTGGTGATCCAATAGTGATCGAGTCTGCTCCAGGAACTGTTCCCACAATTCAACAAGCAGATTCAGATCTCAATATTGATACGTATTGCCTCACACATAATGAAACTTCCACTGGTGCATCAATGCAGCTTTCTCGTCCAGCATTGCCAACTGATGCACTTGTTGTAGTTGATGGAACTTCGGCTGCAGGTGGCATCGCATGGTCGCCAACTGATGTTGACGTGTATTACTTTTCTCCACAAAAAGGTTTTGCATCCGAAGGTGGCACATGGATTGCACTGTGCTCGCCTCGCGCAGTTGACCGCATCAACAAGATCAAAAGCGATGGACGCTGGTGTCCCCCATCTCTCGACTTGTCAATTGCCCGAGAAAATTCGCGAGCCAACCAGACGTACAACACGCCATCTGTTTCAACGTTTGTGATGCTTAATGAGCAACTGGGCTGGATGCTCGACAACGGTGGTCTCTCTTGGTGTACCGAGCGCACCCAACAATCGGCAGACATCTTGTATGGATGGGCAACAAGTCGCGCATACACCGAACCATTTATCGCCAACCCACAACATCGTTCGCCCGTTGTTGGCACAATTGACTTTGTCGGCATTGATGCAGCACAGGTCGCAACTGTGTTGCGCAACAACGGCATAGTCGACACCGAGCCATACCGCAAACTCGGTCGAAACCAATTGCGTGTTTCTATGTTTCCTGCAGTTGAACCATCCGACGTCCAGCTTCTCACTGCCAGCATCGACTACATCGTGGAGCAACTCTCATGACAAAAGCTCGCATCGTTATTGCCGAGATCATCGCCGAAACCGGGCTTGATCGCCTTCGCGCAGCAGGTTTTGAGGTTGACATTCAAGTCGAAAAAACACCGGAGCAATTGCACTCAATTTTGCCCGGAGCCCGTGCGCTTATCGTGCGCTCGGCAACCATGGTCGATGCACAGATGCTCGAGGCTGGCAAAGATTTAATGGTCGTTGCGCGAGCTGGTGTTGGTCTCGACAACATCGATGTCGACGCAGCAACGCAGCAGGGCATCATGGTTGTCAATGCTCCACAATCCAATGTGCTTTCAGCCGCCGAACACACCATGGCATTGATCCTTTCGATCGCGCGCAATGTTCCCCAGGCACACCGCGCGCTCGTTGCGGGCAGATGGGAACGCAACAAGTGGGAAGGCATCGAGCTTGCTGGCAAAACTCTCGGCATTCTTGGTCTTGGTCGTATAGGCACTCTCGTTGCTCAACGCGCCAAAGCATTCGACATGCGCCTCGTTGCGTTTGACCCGTATGTTTCACCCGATCGCGCTCGCGAACTTGGTGTTGACATGCTCACCCTCGAACAGGTTGTCGAGCAATCCGATGTGCTCACCATCCACTTGCCTAAGAACAAAGAAACAAATGGCATTCTTGATGCAGCAATGTTGCGACGAGCAAAACCATCGTTGCGAATTATCAACGTTGCGCGCGGCGGCATCGCCAATGAAACCGATCTGGCCGAGGCACTGCGCAACGGCACCATTGCGGGTGCAGCACTCGACGTGTTCGTCAAAGAACCAACTACGGAGTCACCGCTCTTTTCACTTGACAACGTCGTTGTTACACCTCATCTCGGTGCGAGCACACGCGAAGCCCAAGACCGAGCGGGTGAAGTGGTTGCAGACATGGTGCAACTTGCACTTAATGGCGACTTTGTTCCGTTCGCTGTCAACATCGAAGCTGAAGATGCGAACGAAACGCTGAAGCCATTTGTCCCTCTGGCCGAGCGGCTTGGACGCGTGTTTGCATCTTTGAGCGACAACACACCTACAGATGTAGAGATCACTACATCTGGTGAAATTGGTGCATACGACCCAGGTCTGATTTCGATTAGTGCGCTTAAGGGTTTACTCACTGTCTGGTCAAAAGAAAGCATCAGCCTGGTAAATGCCCCTGTCATTGCCCGCAGTCTCGGAGTATCTCTCACCAGTTTTGCTACGACCACGACAACTCACCACGATTACGTCAACCTGCTCACGATGCGTTCATCAACCCATAGTTTGTCTGCAACGCTCACCGGGCGTCGCCGCGAGGCACGCATCGTGATGATTGACGATCACCTCACTGATATTCCACCATCCGAATTCATGTTGGTCGTAAAAAACGATGACCAACCAGGGGCCATCGGTCGCGTGGCAACTGTTCTTGGTAATGCTGGCATCAACATTGCCAACATGGATGTGGGTACAACAGCAACAGCAGGTAACGCATTGATGTGCATTGCAACCACCACTCAGGTATCAGATGAAATCATTGCCGAGTTGCAAGCGCTGTCTGGTATTTCGAGCGTGACACCACTCGGCGCCTAGCCGTTTTTGCGAATACGACGCACTCGCTTTTGGCGCACAGGTTTTTCAAAAACGCGCACTAGCTCGTCATCAATCACGTCGTGGCGTGTGCCCCAGCTACTTGCAAGTGCTTGAATCATTGCTGAAGCCGGCAGTGCAATCACAGCGCCCAGTGGTCCAAGAACTGCACCACCCAACATCGCTGCGCCAAAAGCAATTGCCGCGTGCACTTTTAGTGTGCGTGCAGTGATTCGTGGTGCAAACAAATAATTTTCGAGTTGTTGATAAATCAAAATAAATCCAACCACAAACAGCGCCTTAATCGGTGAGTCAAGGAATGTCAGCAATAGTGGCAACACACCAGCCAAGTACGTTCCAACAACTGGCAAGAATTGTGAAACGATGCCAACCCACAACGCCATTGCAACTGGAGCAGGTGTACCAATTGCCTGAAATGCAATCCAATGGAAGAACGCAGAAATCAATGCAAGTAACGCGCGCGAAT
>CANGZK010000108.1 GCA_947458565.1 Acidimicrobiaceae bacterium | reverse complement strand
GGTAAGTAATTGATTGGTCAATTACTCGTTAGATGAGACAATTGGTGAATTCAGTCAAGAACTGATCGGAGCCCAGCGACAAAAGCGGAAATATCTGTCGAATCAACGTCCCAGGCTGTCATCCAACGAAATTGATGCTTGGCGGCATCCCAGTCCCAAAAGAACATCCATTCCTGAAGTGCTTTGCTGACCGCAGGCTCGAGGACGGGGTAGATGCTGTTGACGGCTGGGGCGGAAGATAACTGCAACATTTCGATATCGCGTACTTGATCAAATAATGACTTTGCTGCAGAGTTACTTGCGACGCCGAGCTCGATGAACAAGTCGTTCTTTAAAATGGCCAGGTACTGAGCAGAGATGTATCTCATTTTTGAATACAACTGTGTTGACTGTTTACGGACATACAGTGATCTTTTAGCAAGTTCGGTGTTAAAAAAAATTACGGCTTCTCCGAACATCACACCAGTTTTTGTGCCACCGAACGTCAACACGTCGACCCCAGCGTCAATCGTGAACGAACGCAATGCCTCTCGTGTTGCTCCTAGTGCGGCTGTTGCGTTACAAATACGCGCACCATCCATGTGCACAAGCATGTTCATTTCGTGCGCAGCAGCACAAAGATCCTTCACTTCTTGAGCCGTATATAACGTTCCCAGTTCGGTTGCCTGTGTAATTGACACAACACGGGGTTGCACATGGTGCTCACTACCGAACAAATGCTCGAGCGAGTGCAAATCACTCGGACGCAATTTTGCGTCAGGTGAGGGGAGATCAATAAGTTTTGCTCCGAGGAAACGCTCTGGCGCACCGGCTTCGTCAACCGCAATGTGCGCCCATGAGGTACACACAACAGCCTCTGCAGGCTGCAACATGTTTGCAAGAGCCATCACATTTGCCCCTGTACCGCCAAATGCGAAACGAGTCACTACGTCTTTGCCAAACAGTTCGGAAAAAGCCGCCTCAGCATCTTTGGTGTACTGATCGTTGCCGTAGGCGAGCGCATGACCGGCGTTTGCCTTGTGCATGGCCTCCAACACGAGGGGATGAGTGCCCGAAGCATTGTCGCTGGAGAGCAATCTGCTTGGTGCTTTGAGGTGCGACGGAACTACACGAGTAGACATCCATTCAGTATGCGCAGTAATACTCGCAATTTGCCGACACATGACCTACCTTTTCGTCATGACGAAACGCGTTGATCAGACGATTCCGACGGCGAAAAGTGTGAGCAACACGCAAACTCCGGTCACTATTCAAGACCACCTCAAATGCCGCTGGTGCAGAAGCCCATTGCCGGCAAGTTCTGGCGCAGGTAGACCACGGGAGTTTTGCTCGCAAGCCTGCCGACAATGGGATTGGGTTGCCCGGCAACGAGCATCAGAGCTGGCACTCAGTGAAGATGAGTTGGTGATCACGCGTACAGAGCGCGATAAGTTGCGCGATCAAATCTTTGTGTTGCGATGTGCAGTGCAAGATGTCGAACAAGATTTAGACCCATCGATTGATCCAACAACACGTGACTACAAGGCTGCGTTATCGTGGCTGTTGGACGCAGCCAGGCCATTAGTACAGGATCAAAGTCAACCGTAAGTGCCAGTTTTGGTTACCGTTCTTCGCCCATAATCAAAGTTATGTAAAGTCAGGATACGCAATGAAACAAGGCAAATCTGCACCACATGTCATCCCCGCCACTGGCATGAGCGCTCAACGTATCAACACTTCATTCGATGAGATGTCCGCGCATGATGTGCAGTGGCGAGACGGCAAAGCATTCTCCTTGGCCTACAACGCAGGCCCCGAAGTCTTGGCAGTTGCTGAGGAGGCTTACAGGCGTTTCAGTGGCGCTAACGCACTCAATACGGCTGCCTTCCCCAGCCTGCGGCAAATGCAGGGCGAAGTACTGGATATGGCCGGCGTTTGGCTCGGATCTACTGCTGAGTCGGCTGGTTACTTCACAAGCGGAGGCACAGAAAGCATCCTGATGGCCGTCAAGGCTGCCAGAGACCAGTTTCGAACCGAATCCTCTATCACGCATCCAAATATCGTCCTCCCGACTTCGGCACATGCTGCCTTCGATAAGGCCGCTGCCTACTTTGGGGTCGAACTGAGGCGCGTCAATGTTCTCCCCGACTGGCGCGCAGATGTTGCCGCCATGGCGGCTCAGGTTGACACGAATACGATCATGATCGTTGGTTCAGCTCCTCAATATCCGCAAGGTGTTATTGATGACATTCCTTCGTTAGCCGCCTTGGCTCAGAGCCGCAAAACCAACTGCCACGTTGATGCTTGCATGGGGGGTGTCTCACTCGCCTACTTGGCCAGACTCGGTCATCAGATCCCACCTTGGAATCTGCAGGTTGATGGCGTCACATCGATCTCTGCTGATTTACATAAATTTGGCTACACGTCTAAAGGTGCTTCGGTGATTATGTATGCAACAAAACGTTTGCGCTCATTTCAAGGTTTCTTTACCGACCAATGGCTTGGTGGCGTGTATGCATCAAGCGGAATGCTCGGTACGAAATCTGGTGGTGCTATTGCAGCCGCATGGGCTGTCATTCACTTTCTCGGCGACGATGGCTACATGCGGCTTACCCGAAGCGCTCGCGTAGCCACCGACAAACTCTCGCAACACATCGATGCTCATGCTGAGCTTTCCTTGCTCGCCCAACCAGATGCGTTATTACTTTCTTTTATTGCACAAGATCCTCAGCGTCTCAACGTTTACGCCGTTGCCGACGAGATGTGGAACCGAGGTTGGTACATCGACCGACAAGAACCACCCCAGTCTTTACATTGCACTGTCAACGCAGTTCACGAGTCGGTTATTGATGCGATGCTCATCGATCTGGATGCATGCATTTCGAACGTGATTGACACTGGTCGCACCGGAGATGTTGGTGCCTACGGAACATTGTCGTGAATATCTCCACCACTAGGGTTTCGTCATGACGCAAAGCAACGAATCAAAACCATTTACCGTTCCGACCATTGAGGAAATCTTTGCACTGCTCAGTGCTCTTAATCCGGCCGAGAATGGCGTCAAAGTTGTTGATCAGGCGAAGCGATCCATCGAATCAGTTGTAACAAGCTTGCAATTGATTCTGCAGTCGATGGAGAACTTCAACAGAGTTGCAAATCGTGTTGACAAGTTGCTCGATGAAATCGAGGATCCAATCCAGAAACTTGCCGACGCAAGCACTCTCCTAGCCGACCTCGCCAGCAATTTGACTCCGCTGATGGATGCTTTGTCGAAGAAAGAGAAATAACCGCTATTGCGCGATTGCAACAGTTGGCACAACTATTAAAGAATCTTTAGCCATCGAGTCTGGCCGAGCAAGCGCAACAATCTGAGAGTCAACCTGATCCTTAACTCCAGCCAGCGGCAACACGTTCAACACTCCCTGACCACCACGAAGTACGTCAACAAGTTGGTCGCCCTGGCAGAGCACAACCGACTGACCGCTGATCACAATGTGTGCGGCAGCGATTTCGGACTCGACATGATTGCGCAAATATTTGAAAACATCTCGTACCGACTCCAGTTTGATTCCGGCATCCAGCAAAGTCTTGATGACACGAAGCTCAAGCAAGTCGCGGTAGCTGTACACGCGCCTCGAGCCACTACCTGCAGCATCGCAACTTGATGGGCGAATCAAATCTGTTCGAGCCCAGTAGTCGATCTGTCGATATGTAATACCGACGATCTCCGCTGCCTTTTTGCCGCTAAACCCTTGACCCATAGTTCAAGGTTAGGTGCGTAAAACGAATTTGACTATCCCTGAAAATCTTCAGGACGAATGCTGTCAATGAAGTCGCGAAACTCGTCCAGGATCTCCTCTTCAGTGTCAACATGGGTAACGGTGGTCTCTTTGCCCACCTCGTCCATTAATGCTGCCGTTGCAAACATGGGAACCCCCGCTCGCAGGGCTACTGCAACAGCATCCGATGGACGACACGAAAGGATGCGTTCCCCGCCACTCCCCTTCAGGTGCAACTCGGCGAAATAGGTGCTGTCGACAACTTCTGTGATGACGATGCTCTTCAATTCTGCATCTACGACACCAAAGAGCGAAACAAACAGATCGTGGGTCAATGGTCTCTCAGGTGCGATTCCTTCGAGTGCAAAGTGAATTGAAGAGGCTTCAGGACCACCGATATAAATCGGCAACATCCGACGACTACCGCCAGATTCACGCAACATCAGTATT
>CANGZK010000107.1 GCA_947458565.1 Acidimicrobiaceae bacterium | reverse complement strand
GAGCGCGCGAATGTCGCCTCCAAAACGTCGCCACTCTTTTTCATTGTGAGTGTTGTCGTCATTCCAAAACTTGTAGTTGGCAGCCTTTCTGTCAATCACCGCTTCGCAACCCATCTCGCGCAACACTTGTGCTTTTTCTGGCGAGCTCACAACTCCAACGGGGATTCCGCCACCGTTGAGAACATATTGCAATGCATACGCGCCAATGCCACCCGATGCACCCCAGATCAAGACAACGTCACCTTGCTTCATGTTGGCGCCGTTTTTTGACACGAGCATGCGATAGCTCGTCGAGTTGCACAACGCATTCACCGCTGCTTCTTCCCACGTGAGGTGTGCTGGCTTTGGCATCAATTGGTTTGCTTTCACTACCGACAAGTCTGCAAGACCACCAAAGTTTGTTTCATAACCCCAAATGCGCTGGTTGCTTCCAAGCATCGAGTCATTATGCGACGACGGGTCTTGATCGTCGACGTGATTGCAATGCACTGTGATTTTGTCGCCAGGCTTCCAGTTGCGCACTGCTGAACCAACTCGCAGCACAACACCAGAGGCATCGCTACCCATCACGTGATAATCGAGATCGTGACGCTTTGCCCATGAGCTTTCGCGCGCTAGTCGCTCAAGTGCACCAAAAGTAGAAATCGGTTCAAAAATACTTGTCCACACTGTGTTGAAGTTGATGCTGCTTGCCATTACCGCAATGAGTACCTCGTCTGGGGCAATCTCTGGGGTAGCAACTTCTTGAATGTGCACGCTCTTGCGTGGATCTTTCTTGGCAGATTCAACACCCGCGAATATCTCTTGATCACTCTTGCGCACAACTGCGGCGCGGTATGTGGCAGGAATTTCTAATGCTGCAAATGTGGCCGAGTCAGCCCCATTTTCGATCGCTTCAAGGATGTTTTTCATGAATTCAGAATACAGACCAGAAACCCCTACGCTGATACCCATGCCAGGTTCATACATCATCGCCGGAGCCCGTACACCCATCGGAAAGATGAGTGGCGCGCTCGCCTCTTTTAGTGCCGCAGAACTTGGAGGGTTTGCAATTGCTGCAGCCTTGCAACGTGCAGGGGTACAACCGCACGAAGTCGAGCACGTGATCATGGGTCAAGTGCTCATGGCTGGCCAAGGCCAAGTTCCGTCCCGCCAAGCCGCTGCAAAGGCTGGCATTCCAATGAGTGTGCCGAGCATCAGCATCAACAAAGTGTGTTTGTCGGGTCTCAACTCCATTTATATGGCCGATCAAATGATTGCAAGCGGCGAAGCCGACATCGTGATCGCAGGCGGAATGGAGAGCATGACCAATGCTCCTTACCTTGCGATGGGTGCACGTTCTGGTTTCCGATTCGGTGATGTATCGCTGCTTGATGCGATTCAAAAAGATGGTTTGTGGTGCGCATTCGATGCTTGCCTCATGGGCCTTGGCACCGACCGATACACCGAAGGCAACATCAGTCGTGAAGTGCAAGACGATTTGGCAATGAAGAGCAACCAACGTGCTGCTGCAGCAATTGCCGCCGGCAAGCTTGTCGACGAGATTGTTCCAGTGTCAATTCCACAACGCAAAGGTGATGCACTTATCGTCGACACTGACGAAGGTGTTCGTGCATCAACAACTATGGAATCACTCGCATCTCTCAAGCCCGCATTTGACAAAGCCGGCACGATTACGGCTGGCAATGCAAGCCAAATCAGCGATGCAGGTTCGGCCATTGTCATGATGTCGAAGCGCGCAGCCGAAAAGCGTGGCATCAAGCCACTCGGTGAGTTCGTTTCGTACGGCATGGTTGCAGGCCCAGACAACGCATCGTTATTGCACCAACCAAGTCGCAGCATCCTGCGTGCTCTCGAGCGTGCTGGCAAAAAAGTTTCAGATGTTGACTTGTTCGAGATCAACGAAGCCTTTGCTGCAGTCGGTATTGCATCAATGCGCGAACTCGGCATCTCCGACGACATCGTCAACGTCAACGGTGGAGCAATTGCTCTCGGTCACCCAATCGGAATGAGCGGCAATCGCTTGGCACTTACTTTGTTGCACGAACTCAAGCGCCGCGGTGGTGGCATGGGTGCCGCAGCATTGTGTGGTGGCGGCGGACAAGGTGACGCCCTCGTTGTACGCACTGTTTAATGAAGCTTTTCCCTTCGCCGAAGGCAAACAATAAAGACGCTTTAATCGGCACAGTCGGTGCAGCACTAGCCATGGCAGTTACCTGGCTGGTGAGTGAAGCATTACTTGACAGCGTCGCACCAATACTTGCGCTGTCAATGGGCGCATCGGCGGTCATTTTGTTTACGATGCCAACTGCCCCAGCGGCACAGCCCGCGCCGTTAATTGTTGCCCATTGTGTTGCTGCGTTTTTGGGCGTTTTGTCAGCACAATTATTTGACAACACAGCACTTGCTGTCGGTATCGCAGTTGGCGTACATGCTGGCTTGATGGTTCGTTTTGGCTACATGCATCCACCGAGTGGTGGCACTGCATTAACAGCAGTCATTGGTGGCGAAGTGGTTACCGAACTTGGGTACACATTTATTTGGCGACCAGTGTTGTTGAATGCCGTGCTGCTCGTAGTGCTTGCAGTTGTGATCAATGCGCCATTTGCATGGCGTCGTTACCCGGCAAAAAACTGAACGATCTGTAGAACTACTCAGCCCGGCATTTCGCGTCGGCCCTCAAGAGCACGACCAAGTGTTAGCTCGTCTGCGTATTCCAAGTCTCCGCCAACTGGTAATCCGCTAGCGATTCGCGTAATCCGCAAACCGAGCGGTTTCAATAGCCGTGCCAAATACATGGCGGTTACATCACCTTCGGTATTTGGGTTGGTGCACAAAATCACTTCTTTCACACCTTCTGTATCAAGTCGTGCAAGCAGTTCTCGAATCTTCAGTTGCTCTGGGCCAATGCCCTCAAGTGGGTTCATCGCGCCCAACAACACGTGGTAGCGGCCGCGAAACTCACCGGTCTTTTCGATAGCGATGATGTCCCGCGATTCTTCAACGACACAGAGCATTGAACCATCACGACGATCATCATCACAGATGCGGCAAATTGCACCGTCAGAAAAATTAAAACATCGATCACAAAAACGTACCAGCGCTTTTGCTTCAGTAATTGAATGAGCGAGCCGCTCAACATCTGCAGAGTCGCTCTTCAGCAAATGAAAGGCAATGCGTTGTGCGCTCTTTGGACCAACCCCTGGAAGCCGCCCAAGAGCGTCAATTAACGCTTGCATTGGTGGTGTGTATGCAGAGTTCATAACGCGTGAGAAATCAATCTAGGCAAAGTTCTACTTTTTCTTTGGCTTCTCGACCAATTTTGAACCAGGAAATGCCTTAGCAAGTTGTTCTTCAACCGAGGAGGTCGTTGTTGACTTGGTTGTTGGTGCACTTGTTAACTGCGAAGGATCCACGTCTTCAAACACTGCTTCGGCAATCTGTTCATCGGTTGCAACAGGGGCTTTTGCTCGAGCAGGCGCGACTGCACTTGGTTTTGCAGTTGGCGCACTAAACACAATCGTGATCTTGCGTCCAGTGATTGATGAAAGTTGAGCTTCAACAGCAACTACGTGTTCTTGGGCCTTACGTTGGTGAGCGTCATTCGGCGCACTCACTGTCAGCACACCATCAACACAACTCACAGCGCTCACCGCGCTAAACACTGCTCTTGCAAGCGCTTTAAAGCCAGACACAACATCGGCCCATTGAGCCACGAGCTGTTCGTCAGAGAGCGGCCCAGCACTTGGTGCAGCTACTGCAACTGTTGCTTTGCCACCGAGTTGCACTTTGCCCGTAGTGGCATTCATCGGCGCAGGTCGCACCATTGGTGCACTTGCGTCGCGGGTGATGCCGGCCTCGAGGCGTTCGATGCGTGCAATCAGAGATGAGTTGTCGTTGGCATTGTTGACACTGGTGAGTTTGACGAGTGCAACTTCAATCAACAGACGTGCGTCTGGAGCGTGACGCATCTCGATCAAAATTTCGCCGAGTACTTCAATGGCTCGCACCACGACGCTTGCACCCATGCGACGTGCTTGATCACCGACTTGAATTTTGCGTTGCTCTGGCAACTGCACCAAGTCGGGGGCCATGAGCGACAAAAAACATTCGCGCAGTTGGCGCACAATTTCTTCTGCCAACATTCGTGGGTCGGATCCGCGTTGAATAGCGGCAGCGGTTGCACCAAGTGCACGACCTGGGTCTCTGTCAATAAT
>CANGZK010000106.1 GCA_947458565.1 Acidimicrobiaceae bacterium | reverse complement strand
TCGGTGTTACAAGAGCTCGGCTTACCAGTAGATGGATTGGTGATCAATGACGGCTCCGGTCTTGATCGGGGCAATCGCGCGACATGTGCGCTTTTCATTTCGATTTTGGAACGAGATGGTGGTTTTGGTGTGCTTGGGAAGGGTCTTGCTATTGCAGGTCAGACAGGCACCCTTCGCACACTGCTCGGCGACACAACAGCGAGTGAACGTTTGCATGCCAAGACTGGAACCCTTACCGGTGCCAAAGCACTTTCCGGATACGTGGTGTACGCGCCAGAGAAGGCGGTTTCTTTTGCCCTCATTCTGAATGGTTCTGGAGTATCCAATCAAGGTGAGTATCGACCTATTTGGAATGGTTTTGCAAACGCTTTAGGGGGATTAACCGAGCGCCCAAGCGTTGCCGACATTGCACCATAGGGCTCAAGGTTTATTCGCTCGTTCTCGCTGGTTTACTGGATGTGTGAATAGCAAACCCCTGCGCGGCATTTCAGGTCGACAATCTTCACTTTCTGTTGTTGAGCTGTACCAAATGATTCGCGATTATGTGAAGCAGGAGACACTTGACCCTCTGCGTGGTGTCGGACGTTGGCTGGCATGGGGGATCATTGGTGCAGTCGCCTTAATTTTTGGTGCTGTTGTTGGGTTGATTGGTTTGCTTCGTCTTTTGCAAGCAGAGATCTTTAGTCAACCAAATGGTTTCACGTGGATTCCATACCTGATCGTTGTCGTTACAGGTGTCGCAATGATCTGGCTTTCACTGACTCGAATTCAACGCCCAAGCCTGCATCGGGAAAGTTGATTCGGTGATGAACGAAAACACACCTCGTATCACCAAATCAGATTTGGAAATCAAATTTCAGGAACTCCAGGATGACCTGCAGGGACGTGCCTCGGATAAGAAGCAGTCGATTATTGCTGTGGCGTCGATTGCCAGTGCCGTCGTGGTGTTGATTGCGTACTTACTTGGTCGCCGCGGCGGACGCAAGCGTCGCAGCGTTGTTGAGATTCGTCGCTAATAGTCGTGTGGTACCTACAAGTTGTCTGGCGCGTTGTGAAATTCATACGTCGTCGACGTAAGCCGGTTGTTGCACGAGTACACCTCAAGGACGATCAGTCTATTTCTATTTCACATTCCCAACGCAAAGGTTTTTAACTATGGCACGAGTGTTTGCGGTAGGAGAGAAAGTCTTAATTCTTGACTCGAAGAAGAGGCGTTATCTTGCGACATTGAGTGACGGTGGACAATTTCATAGTCATTCAGGCGTGCTTGAACATCACGATATTGTCGGAAGCCAAGAAGGCACAGTGCTGAAGTCGACTAAAGGTGCGCATTATTCCATTCTGCGACCGACACTTGAAGATTTCGTGCTCGAGATGCCGCGGGGCGCACAGGTCATCTACCCAAAAGATCTCGCACCGATTTGCATGATCGGCGATATCGGACCAGGAATGAAGGTATTCGAAACCGGCGTGGGTTCGGGTGCACTCTCAATGACAATGTTGCGTTACGGAGCAATCATCACGGGCTATGACATCCGTGAAGACTTTGCAAACCGAGCTACATCAAATGTTCGCTCATTTCTCGGCGAAGAAGCTCTCGAGCGCTATTCGGTAGAAATTCGGGACTCATACGAAGGCATTGACGGATCCGATTACGACAGAGTTGTACTGGACTTACCCGAACCATGGAATGTCGTGCCACATGCAGAGAAGGTGCTACGCACCGGTGGTTTACTCGTTGCGTATACGCCAAGCATCACCCAGGCAGTGCAAGTTCGAAAGGCAATGGGCGAGGCATGGATTGAATCTCGCACCATCGAGGTGTTGCATCGTTCTTGGCATATTGAAGGCATGGCAGTTCGGCCCGATCACCGAATGGTTGCGCACACAGCTTTTCTTACGGTGTCTCGTTTCATCGGACACGCTCTACCAATTGAAACAGCGCTGAGCGAAACCGAATCAGGCCCCGAAGAAACTCTTTAGGAAACGAACCGCTTACGGTTCAATGAAGATGCACTCGCCGGGGCATTCCTCGGCGGATTCAATAACACCATCAAGTTGACTATCAGCGAAGTTGGCCATTCCTTCTGCGCCTTGAGCGTTGCCCTTGGCAGTAGCAAAAATCTTGTCCTTCTCGCGGACGTAAGCCAAACCATCATCGAGCAGAGTGAAGACATCAGGGGCAATTTCCTCGCACAATCCGTCTCCCGTGCAAAGATCCTGATCAATCCAAACTTTCATGTTGACTGTCTCCTTTTAGTTCTGGCTTTTATCTGTTAAACCAATTGTGAAATACAAACGCCGTACGTGCTCAAGATTACACGGGTCTTGTCAAAAAGTTGCGTTCTCGGCAAGGATTGCCCTATACGGTTTCTAAATAGCCGAATCAAACGGGGGTGACACATGACATCTAATGCCGAGAATGACGCAGCCACTGGTGCTGCATTGGCCGATTCCAAACTGCAAATAGCTCGATTGACGGGTCAGAACGAAAAACTTTCCTACACACTTCGTGAGGCACGCGAGCACATTGCGTCATTGAGAGACGAAGTAGACAAATTGACCCGCGCACCAGGGTCGTACGCGACCGTTGTGGGAATCAATGATGACCTCACAGTTGATGTCTTGACGAACGGTCGGAAGATCAGAGTTACTGCGCACTCAGACGTTGACGTGGAACATTTGCAATTGGGATCCGAAGTGATGCTCAATGATGCATTAAACATCGTGCTTGAAAGAGGAATCGACATTGGAGGCGAAGTTGTTTCGTTGAAGGAAGTACTTGAAGACGGCATACGAGCGATCGTTCTTGTTCGTGGAGACGATGAGCGCGTCTGTGAATTGGCAACAGCAATTCGGGGCATGCATTTACGTTCTGGTGATCTATTGAGGCTCGATTCGCGTTCGAACCTGCTTCTAGAAAAATTGGAACAACCAGAAGTTGAGCACTTACTTCTTCAAGAAATTCCCAATGTTTCATATACCGACATTGGTGGACTCGACTCACAGATCGAACAGATCGCCGATGCAGTGGAGCTGCCTTTTTTGCATGCTGACTTATTTGCCGAGCATCACTTACCTGCGCCAAAGGGAATACTTCTGTATGGGCCTCCTGGATGCGGGAAGACACTCATCGCGAAAGCCGTTGCAAATAGTCTCGCTCGTAAAGTTGCTGCCCAAACTGGAGACGACAAAGGTCGCAGCTATTTCATCAACATCAAAGGTCCCGAGTTACTCAATAAATATGTCGGAGAGACCGAGCGTCAGATCAGATTGATATTTGAGCGTGCTCGCGAAAAGAGCGACGAAGGTTGGCCAGTAATTATTTTCTTCGATGAAATGGATTCGATGTTTCGCACTCGAGGTACCGGTATTTCATCTGACATGGAGTCAACAATTGTCCCGCAGTTGCTTGCCGAGATCGACGGAGTAGAAGGTTTGAAAAATGTGATTGTGATCGGAGCGACCAACCGCGAGGACCTCATTGACCCAGCAATTTTACGCCCAGGTCGATTGGACGTAAAGATCAAAATTGAGCGACCAGACGAAAGTGCTGCTCGACAGATTTTTGCAAGATACCTGACAAATGATCTACCAATCTCTCAACAAGACGTGGACAAACTTGGGGATGGAGATCTCCAAAAAGCAGTGCAGTCAATGGTCGATCAAACTGTGAGCGAAATGTATGCGACAACAGATAACAACAGATTTCTTGAAGTCACCTATCAAAGCGGTGAGAAAGAATTTCTCTTTTTTAAAGATTTTTCATCCGGAGCAATGATCGAGAATGTTGTAAGACGAGCCAAGAAGCTAGCGATAAAGCGATTAATCGATACTGGTTTGAAAGGTATTTGTCTGGATGACTTGCTGGAATCCATTCATCAAGAGTTCAAGGAACACGAAGATCTTCCAAACACCACAAATCCAGACGATTGGGCGAAGATCTCTGGCAAGAAGGGTGAGCGAATCGTGTTTATTCGCACGTTGGTTCATGATCAAGAACAACCGGCGGCAGGACGGGATCTTGGTGGCAAGGCAATAGAACGAACAGCAACAGGGCAGTATCTCTAAGTGGCCATTCCCAAAGTCTGCGGGATTGAAACCGAATACGGCATCATCTTTAAAGGTGGAGATGTAAATCCAATTACCGCTTCATCAATAATCGTGAATTCCTATTCAAAGGACAAAGAAGACCTTGTTGGATGGGACTACATCGACGAGCATCCCGGCAATG
>CANGZK010000105.1 GCA_947458565.1 Acidimicrobiaceae bacterium | reverse complement strand
GCAAAAAGGTATGAGGCGATTTACCTCAATAACCGATAACCTTTGGTCTTCGTGGCCAGATCATCATCAGCGAAAAAAATCGCCAGACTTGCCGAAAAGGGCAAAGGGAAGAAAATCCGCTTTCAGGGCGGCTCCTTGTTTCCCACCGTCATTTTGGTCGTCTGCGTGCTTGGTGTTGCGCTCATTACGTATGCACGTCAGAGTCAGCCAACAATCGACGCAAGTGCCACAGCCAATCAGGAGTATTTCTCTAGCTTTGGTGTGTACAAGTGCGATGCCTACCTGACTGGTTTTCCAACGGCAGCCGCCGACCCTTCAACAGTTTCGCCAGACGCATACATCAAAGCCGATGGAATCTTTGGTTGGAAGCCTCAAGTTCTTGCAGGATTGCGCACAGCCAAGCTCAAGACTTTCTTTGATCTCTACGGCATCAAGGTAGATGACAAATCGATTACTTTTCCTTCAACCATCAATGGTGGCGAGACAATTACTGAAGCCGATACAAAGTGCAAAGATGCAAACGGTGTCGAAAAGGACGCAACTCTTCGCGTCTTGGTTTGGAACGATTATCGCAACACAGCCGACAGCAAGATTTCAATTGCAAGTTTTGATGGAGTTCGACTGACGAGTGATGGAATGGCCATTGCGCTTGCGTTCACTGCGGAAGGTGTTGAAGTTCCGCAACCTGACACGTCTGCACTTGAAGCTCTTGCCTTTCAAACCCAAGAGTAGGTAGACACGATGCACGCAGTCGTGCTTGTCGGAGGGTTTGGAACAAGACTTCGACCACTGACTTACAGCATTCCGAAACCGCTTTTGCCCGTGGCGCACACGTCAATGCTCGAGCGATTGATGAACTCACTTGCTCTTGGTGGTGTAACCCATGCCGTTCTTGCGCTCGGCTTTAAACCCGAGCCGTTTATGGCGGCTTTTCCCAATGACATGTGTGGCTCAGTGCAACTTTCGTACGCGGTCGAAGACACTCCGCTCGATACGGCAGGCGCAATTGGATTTGCGGCACGCACAGCAGGTATCAATGAAACGTTTGTGGTCGCAAATGGCGATGTGCTCACAGATCTGGACATTGCATCGTTGATTTCGTTTCATCGACAGCACGGCGCTGAGGGAACTATTTCGCTCACCCCAGTGAGCGACCCATCGCAATACGGAATTGTTGAAATTGATGCAAGCGGCCGAGTCGAGCGTTTTGTCGAGAAACCACAACCCGGAATAACGACAAGCAACTTCGCGAGCGCAGGCACGTATGTGCTTGAGCCATCTGCGCTGGTGCGTATGCCAGGCGACCAAAAACTCTCTATTGAACGAGTCGTGTTTCCTGCGATGGTGGCCGATAAATCGCTGTTTGCAATGTCGACCGATGATTACTGGATCGATGCGGGACGACCTGACACATTCATCTCTGCAAATGTGCACGTTTCGAAACAGATTGCGAAAGCAACCGATGCGCCGATCCATCCAACGGCAAATGTGGCTGCAACAGCAGTGATTCTTGACAGCGTGATTGGCGAAAATGCAACAGTTTTGGATGGGGCTCGCATTACACATTCGGTGTTGTTGCCTGGTGCCCATGTTGGTCATGGCGCGGTCATTATTGACTCGTTGGTGATGGGGGAAGTTGGTGCCAATTCTCAGGTAACCAACTCGATTATCGGGTCTACTGGTGTGGTGGGTCAGAACGAAATATGTAACAACGGTTCCGTGCCAGCGCACGATCCGGCCCTGAAACCAGAATAGAAAAATTAATGGCTGTCACTCGAAAGTCGAAAGTATTTGTCTGCGGCGGGGCTGGGTTTATCGGGTCGCATCTTGTGGAGCGGCTGCTTGCCGACGGACATACAGTCGACGTAGTTGATGATTTGTCAACTGGATCGCTTGCCAATTTGTCGGTCGCACGCACGCTTGGCGGTGCGCTCAAATTTCACCAACTCGACATTTCCACAGTTGAATTTGCTGAGCTCGTAGGTTTGCGTCAACCCGATGTCATTTTTCACATGGCTCTTTTGCCGCCGAGTGCCACCGAGTCGGCTTCGGTGTTGCGTGCGGCGCCGATGCTGCTTTCAGTGCTTGAAGCAGCGCGACGACATCGTGTCACAAAAGTGGTTGCATGTTTGCCGGCGGTACTTGTGTATGGCGAAGTGCCGGCAAAATATTTGCCTGTAAAAGAAGGGCGCAAAGCTGACGCGATTGGCGTGCCACATGTAATGGCGCAGACGATCGTCGACCTCTTGGGTGTGTATCGAGAAATGCACGATATTGAATTCACAGTATTGGCGATGACCAATGTGTATGGCCTTCGTCAGCGACCGGAAGACGGCGTTGTTGCTGCCTTCGCGTCTGGAATTATTCGTAATCAAGACCCCGAGATGTATGGCAACGGAAAACAGACTCGAGATTTTTTGTACATCGATGATGCTGTAGACGTGCTGGTGCGCACGATTGCGAAGGGCGGCGGTCTTGTGCTCAATGCAGGGACTGGCGTGCAGACAACTATTGAAGAATTGTGGAAGATGCTCGGCGCAGGCAGCACTTTGCGCGCAAAGAAGTTGCCCACACGACCGGGGGATGTGCAGCGGCTTGCTGTATCAACCGTGCGCACACGGATTCAATTGGGGTGGTCGTCTTGGACGAGCCTTGCCGAAGGTATAGAAACTCTTCGCGAAAGTTTTACTCGCTAGTTATCGAAACAAGTCTTGTTGAGCAGGTCGAACAATCTCGCTCATTGCCGAATCTCGCAACCACGTTGGGTCTACGCCACGAATGACTGCAACTGGAACACCGGAAGTTTTACCCATCACCAGCTCACCCGTGCTCGCGAGTTCGTCGGCCACACAAACTTCGGTGACATGCATGATGCGACCAAGCGCATCTGGCGTACCGCGCAAGTCGACCACGCCTGCAACACCCGCAACTCCAATTGCAACATCGGTAAGACCGTTACGCCATGGTCGTCCAAAGGTGTCGCTCACGATGATGCCGACTTCAATGCCCAATTTGGCTTTGATGATGTCGCGGATGCGTCGGGCAGAACGATCGCTATCGAGTGGCAACAGCGCTGCGTAACCGCGTTCAACGTTTGATAGATCGATGCCGCTATTGGCACAAATAAACCCATGCTTGGTTTCAGTAATGATCAAGTCGCCTCGGCGACGGACAATTCGGACGGCTTCATCTTCAACGAGTTGCTTGTGGCTCACCGGGTCATCTGGGTCGATTGCAACGAGACGCCCCTCTGCCTTTGAGACGATTTTTTGAGTCACGACTAACACGTCGCCATTGAGCAATGGGCCGTTTGGTTCTGTCTGACACGCGTCAACAATGATGTCTCCAAGTTGATCGCCTGGAACTATTTCTCCAATTCCTTCAACGCTCCATGCGGTCAGTTTCATTTTGTGCACTCCAACGTGGTGCGTGCCAGATGTTGCGATTTTTCTGGTGTGCTCATCACGGTATCAACAATGACACAGCGCATGCCTTCTGCTTCTACTTTGGATGCAAGGTGTGCGTCGGCGGTATCGATGACGAGTGTGCCGCAAATTGGTGCGTACAGTTTTGCAACACCAACGACCGACGACTCGTGGCCAAGTTCTGTCATCAGTCGGTCTGCAGGGCCCTTGAGCGCAGCACCCGCGATGATTGGAGAAATTGCGACTACGGATTCTCGGCGTTTTGCGAGCGCGGCATCAACACCGTGCAGTGCGCGTAAGGGCGCAATTGACACAAGTGGGTTGGACGGTGCGATGACCACTGTTTCTACCGACGTAAGTGTGTCGAGCCCAAGAGCGCTGGCGGTTGAAGCTCCGTCAAATCGCACACTGCTTACCGCCACCGAGTGTTGGTGTTTGACAAAGTATTCCTGAAAAGTGATCTCGGTACCTTGTGGTCCGGCAGCGCAATCACTTGCAAGGGTGACAAATGTAGAAACTCGATCGTTGGACATTGGCACGAGATTCACATCGACGCCAAAACTTTGGCTGATCTCGGTTGTGACTTGTGTAAGTGTTGCGCCTTCTTGTAGGCGGGCAGTGCGATAAAAGTGTGTTGCCAAATCTTTGTCGCCCAAGTTGAACCATGTCGGTGCCGCAGATGAATCATGAGGGCGAACGTCGACGAAGCGGGCGAGTGCAGACATTGCAGTCCATGATTCATTTTCGAGGCCCCAACCACGAACGGGATCGATCGCACTTGCGAGCGTGTAGGTGACCGTGTCGAGATCT
>CANGZK010000104.1 GCA_947458565.1 Acidimicrobiaceae bacterium | reverse complement strand
CTTGATTGGTTCTGGCCAGTCGAGACGATCCAAATCTTCAAGTAAACGATCTGCGTACTTCGTGATACGCATTGTCCACTGGCGCATGTTGCGCTTAAAAACTGGGTAGTTACCAATATCACTGCGACCTTCTGCAGTGACTTCTTCGTTTGCGAGAATCGTGCCAAGACCCGGACACCAGTTGACAGGCGCATTCGATAAGTACACAAGCCTGTACTCGCTAATGAGTTCTTGTTGCTCAACTTTGGTGAGCTTTGACCATTCACCCGAGTTGGTTGACCGCTTGCCGCTTGCAAACTCTTCAATCAATTCGCTGATTGGTCGTGCGCGTTGCGAAGTCTCGTCGTACCACGAATTAAAGATCTGCAAAAAGATCCACTGTGTCCATTTGTAAAACTCTTCATCGGTTGTCGACACACTGCGTCGTGCATCATGACCAAGACCAAGGCGTCGCAACTGACGCCGCATGTTTGCGATGTTGGATTCGGTGTTTATGCGCGGGTGAATTCCTGTAACGATCGCATGCTGCTCGGCTGGCAATCCAAAACTGTCATAGCCAAGTGCGTGCAAGACGTTGAATCCATCCATGCGCTTGTAACGCGCAAAAACATCTGTGGCTATATAGCCAAGAGGGTGACCAACGTGCAGACCAGCACCAGATGGGTACGGAAACATGTCGAGAACAAATAATTTGTCGCGACCCGCAACTTTGTCTGGTTGGGCCAAAGGTCCGGCCGGGTTTGGGGCTTCAAAAGTGCCCTCGCGCTCCCAGATGTCTTGCCACTTGGTCTCAACCTGGGTTGCCAGCGCGGCGGTATATCGAAAAACAGGAGTCTTGGCCGTTGGGTCATTGCCCGTAATCGTGCCACTGGCGGATCGAGGTTCGTTTTGGGATGGGGGTTTTGCAGACATCGCCTCCGTATCGTAGATGAGCGAAGCACAGTTTCAATGGAGAGGCAAAAGGCAGGATCACGATGACAAGACGAGAACGTGGTTCGGGCGGTCGCAGCGACGGTGGCAATAACGGTCGATCTGGCGGCAAAGCCGGTGGTCAGTCGCGTAGCAAATCTGCAGGAAAATCAGGTGGTCGATCCAACAGCCGCAAGCACAGTTATCCACGTGCCGCACGTATCAGCGAAACGGTGCGTGAAGTAGTTGCTGAGGAAATTGTGCGCATCGATGATGATCGTCTGGCATTTGTCACGGTGACTTCTATAGACGTTGATTCAGAGATGAATCGAGGCATCGTTTTTTATGATTCGTTGCAGGGAGAAGAGGGCGACAAGCAGATTCTCGAGGCGTTGAATGAGAATCGCAAACGATTGCAGTCGGCAATAGCAACACAGATCCATGCACGACGAACTCCGATTCTTGAGTTTCGACCAGACGACGGCATTCGTGCTGCTGCCCGCATTGATGAGATTTTACGCAACGACCCAATGCGTACCCGAAATCTTGACAGCGAGTAGTCGTGGCACGTCGCCGTCCACCAACCGTGCACGGTTTGGCAATCATTGACAAGCCAGCAGGAGTTACAAGTCACGACGTAGTAAATCAGATGCGCAAATTGTTGGGCGAGAGGCGCATTGGGCACGCTGGCACGCTCGACCCGGATGCAACTGGAGTTTTACTCGTTGGTGTTGGTTATGTGACAAGGCTGATGCAATTTTTGAGTGGTATGGATAAAACGTATGAGGCTGAAGTTGTGTTTGGGGTAGAGACCAACACGCTCGACTCGGCTGGTGAAGTAACTGCACGTCATGACATGACTGGCATCACCATTGAGCAGGTGCGAATTGCTGCCAAAAAACTTACTGGTGAAATTTTGCAGATACCGCCGATGGTCTCGGCAATTAGGGTCGATGGCAAACGCTTGCACGAACTTGCGCGCGAAGGTGTTGTTGTGGAACGCAAACCACGCCCGGTCACAGTTCACTCGTTTGACGTGCAACCAACCGATGATCCACTAGTCGTGAGCATTGTTGTCAATGTTTCGTCGGGCACGTATGTGCGCACTCTTGCCGCAGATCTTGGAACGCTGTTGGGAGGTGGAGCACACTTACGAAACCTCAAGCGCACGTCGATTGGTGATTTCACAATTTCCGAATCTCATTCGCCAGAGTCTGCGGTGTTGTTGTCTCCGATCACTGCATTGCGATCAATGACTCAAATAGTTGTGGATGCCCCTACTGCAGACATGGTGCGACATGGGCGAGTGTTGCCCGCATGGAAAGAAAGTGCTCCGTGGGCAATCGTTGATGAGCAAGGCATATTGCTCGGTGTGTATGACGTGTTCGAAAGTCACGGGCAGGTAGATGTCACGCGGGCTAAACCCACTGTGGTTTTAGCCGAAGCGATAGCGTAATTATTCGTGCAAGTCATTCGCGAAATTCTTAAGAGCGCTGATTCGATGCGGTCAGTCGTGACGATTGGCGCATATGACGGGGTGCATCGCGGCCATCAGGCAGTCATTGCGCAAGTGAAGGCAACTGCTCAGCAGTTGGGTTGTCGAAGCGTCGTTATTACATTCGATCGTCATCCTGCGTCGGTGGTACGGCCAGAGTCTGCGCCGAAGCTGCTGACCGATATAGATCAAAAACTTGAGCTACTCGAAAAAACTGGCGTTGATGCAACAATGATCGTCAGTTTTGATGCGTCGCAATCAACCGAAGAGCCAGCTTCGTTTGTTAAACGGGTGTTGGTTGACGCACTCAACACACAAGTGATTGTCGTTGGAGAAGATTTTCACTTTGGAGTAAAGCGAGCCGGCAACGTTGCCATGTTGCGTGATCTTGGCAAGCAGTTTGACTTTGAAGTTGCACCCGTGCAACTGATACAACGTCCAGACGGAGTGACTGAACCAGTGAGTTCAACCTCCATTCGCCGCGCGCTTGCCGGTGGGCAAGTGGAAGTTGCAACGAACCTGTTGGGCCGTGCTTACGAGGTACGAGGCGTCGTTGTTAACGGCGACAAACGGGGTCGCACGATTGGTTTTCCAACGGCAAACGTCGAAGTTCCAAATGCAATGTGTCTGCCCGCTGATGGTGTGTATGCAGGAAAATTTCAATGTGACGATGGATCAGTGCATTCGTGTGCAATCAATCTTGGTCGTCGACCAACATTTTTTGAGCATGCAGATCATTCTTTGCTTGAGGCTCACCTGCTCGACTTTACGGGTGATTTGTATGGACAAAAAGTAATGGTGACGTTCGAGCACTTCTTGCGCAGTGAGCGCAAGTTCGATGGCTTAGAAGCGATTAAGACGCAGTTGCAACTTGATGTTGAAGCTGCACGCCTAGTGAGCTAGTACTGCACCTTCGCGTGCAGGCTCTCGGTCTGGTCGACCGTATGTTGTGTTGCGTTGCAAGAGTGAACGACCAATTGGTTCGGTGATTGCGCGGAATGCATCTTCGGTCATGCCTTGACCATGGCTTGCGCCTGCGGCACGCGAGATATTTTCGTTCATCAATGTGCCACCCATATCGTTGCAGCCGGCTTGTAACAATTGCGCTGCGCCGATTGGGCCGATTTTTGTCCACGACACCTGAATGTTGTCGATCAGGCCGTGGTAGGCGATGCGTGCAATTGAGTGCATCAACAGCGTTTCTCTAAACGTCGGCCCACGACGAGACTTGTGCTGCAAATAAATAGGTGATGCCATGTGCACAAATGGCAGGCCAACAAATTCGGTGAAGCCCCCGGTCTGCGCTTGCAGAGCACGAGTACGCACGATGTGCTTGGCCCAGCTGAGTGGGTGTTCGACAGATCCAAACATGATGGTGATGTTTGAGCGCAAGCCAGCTTCGTGCGCTACTTGGTGACACTCAAGCCACTCTTCGGTATTGATCTTGTCTGGACACAAGATCGCACGAATGTCGTCATCCAAAATTTCAGCTGCTGTACCTGGCAAAGATGCAAGACCAGCATCCTTGAGTCGCATGATGTAGTTGTAGAGCGGTTCTCCTAGGCGCTTGGCGCCCTCTGTGACTTCGAGTGCGGTGAAACCGTGAACATGCATGTCTGGCACCGCATCTTTTACTGCTCGAGTGACATCGATGTAATAGTCACCATCAAAGTCTGGGTGAATACCGCCCTGCAAAGTGACCTCGGTGGCACCTAAATCCCATGCCTCGCGTGCGCGATTGGCGATGTCGTCGAGAGTAAGTAAGTAGGGGGTGCCTCGCAGGTTAAGCGAGAGAGGACCTTTGGAAAAACCGCAGAACTTGCACTTAAACGTGCACACGTTGGT
>CANGZK010000103.1 GCA_947458565.1 Acidimicrobiaceae bacterium | reverse complement strand
CCGGGAGAAAAGAATGCGCGCTCTACACCTGGTGCAACAACTTCAATAGTTCCTGGCGCACTGCCATATAACGACTCAAACTGCGAGCGCTCCTCAGGACAGCTCACACAAATGGCATCGGCGCAGCCGATGATTTCTAGTTCGGATTTTTCGCGCACTGGGGACTCAATGTCACCGCCAAGTCCTTTAACTCGAGCGAATGTGTGGAAAGTCGTGACAAGGGGCAAATTCAATTCGTGCTTCAAACGATGTCCTGCCATGCCCGAAAGCCAATAGTTGGCATGTACTAAATCTGCACCACCGTGTTTCTGCAAATGCCATGCAACCGAATCCGTAAATTCGTCAACCACACCGAGCATTTCTTCCTTCGGCAGATCAACATCTCCGGCGCGCACATGCACGACGCGATGATTTGGTTCGACCTCGACGACTTCGGGCAACCCAGATTTCCATGCACGTGTATATGTAGTGCAATCAACTCCGCTGCTAGCCAATGCTGAAACGAGTTCGCGCACATACACATTCATGCCACCACCATCACCCACGCCCGGTTGGGCGAGCGGCGAGGTGTGCAGGGAGAGCACAGCAACACGTTGCATCACCCTTAAAACCTATCTGCGGGGTGCATTGATTTGAGGAGTGGGGCGGTGAGCCCTATTTGGCAGTGGTCTTTTGGGGCTAGCCCAAGCACTCACTAGTCGTTCAGAAGCGCATCAACATTTGCGCCACCGCTTTTATAGCGCTGCACGAGCGCCGCGGTGAGAGCGTCAATGGTGTCAAACAATGCACGCCGTTCGCTCGAGCGCAACAATTCAAACTTTGCGAGTTCGTCAATGGCAGTTCGCAAGCTTGTTTCATCGAGCGTACGAATCGAACCGAAGCCAAGCTCTTCACACAAGTGTTCGAGTTCGAGCACGAGTGGGTGATCGCCAGAGATAATGGTTTCACGTGGTGGACGAGCTGAGCCACCACCGTGTTCTTGGCCAAACACACCAGCAAGATTTGTGGCGACATCTTGCAAAGGTTCGTTGTCGATGCGTCGGCGCAATTCGTCGCGCGCAATGTCTAGACGGCCCTGTGCAAGCCGGCGCACAAATGAAACTGCATCTTCTTGGTGTTGCATCTCGGCACGCTTGGCGCGCAGCTCATCAAGAGAAAGTTCTTTAAACATGTTTGTCACTTGTCGCCCCCCGACACTGGTGGAAGAATCGCTACTTCGTCAGTGTCTGTAACTGCCGAGGTGCCATCGGCTGACTCACCATTGACCCATACTCGACATGATTGCAACACCGTCGCAAAGTCTGCCCCAAATCGGGCAACTGCACCCGCCAACACCTGATCGACCGTGTCGCCGGGCATTGTGTCACGAGCAGTTCCAGCCGCTTCACGGGCCGAGGCAAACATTCGCAGTTGAACCACATACTCATCGTATCTTTTACGACTACTCTGCGTCCTTGTGTCTGCAAACGATGTCATCGCCCATCTGCTGGTTATACGCCATGGCCAGTCGGAGTGGAATGTGCAAGAGCGCTGGCAGGGACATGCCGACATCGAGCTGACCGAGACCGGCATCAACCAGGCCAGACTTGCAGCCGAACGACTTGGCACCTTTGATTACATCGCGTCGAGTCAACTACAGCGTGCACTACACACTGCCCAGATTATTGCCGAAACTCACGGAGTTGGCCCAGTAGTTGTAGACGAGCGACTACTCGAATCCGATGTCGGTCCGTGGCAGGGTTTGACTCGCCATCAAATTGAGGCGCAGTGGCCTGGATACTTGAACGAACGACGCAAACCAGATGGCTTTGAGTCGGATGAGTCAATTGTTGCCAGGTCGACTGCTGCATTTTGCGACATCGCGGCAACGTGTATTGCGAGTGCCAACGAAAGTATGCCAACAGCGCTCATTGTCAGCCACAGCGGAGTCATTCGCACACTGCGGCATGCGCTTGGGGCACACAATCCAAAGTTGCACAACTTGGGTGGCTGTTGGTTCTTTGTGCATCGCAACAATCGCATCACCGCTGGTGAAATTGTTTCTGTGATCGGTGACGTATCAGGCGATATCGCGCCGACAGATTCGTTATAGCTTCGTTGTAGAATTAATAAACATGCTCGCTCGAATCTTCAATCGTCTGCTTGACGATTCTTTTGAGCCAGAAATTCGCCGCAACATTTCAATAGTCACGCTCGGTCGACTAGTCGCAAATGCCTGCTACCGATTTGCTCCACCATTTTTGGCCATTATCGCCAAAGATTTCAATGTCTCGCTGTCCGACATCGGCGTTGCATTGTTTGTTTCCGAGTTGTCAGGCTTCGCGTCACCATTCGCTGGTCGTGTTGTCGATCGTCTCACCCACCGCAATGCAATGGTCATTGGACTTGTTGGCACATTGCTTGGTTGCACCGTTGCCGCAGCCGCCCCGAATGTTGTTTGGTTTGCGGTTGGAGTCACCGTTCTTGCACTCACAAAGCAAAGTTTTGATCTTGGACTCGGTGCATGGATTGCAGATCATGTTCCCTACCAACAACGCGGTCGCATCGTTGGTCTGACCGAAACTTCATGGGCACTTGGGCTGCTCATTGGTGTGTCACTCATGGGGCTCATCACAGCAGCAACCAATTGGCGTATTGGATACCTGTTTGGAATCATCTGTCTTGCCTTGGTTACTGCACCAATTGCAAAACATGTCAACTCAGAACCACGCGTTGTCACACCACATGTTCAAGGTGACAAAACACGCGTGCAAGGACGAGGTTGGCTTGTCGTTGTCACCATGTTTTGCATCATGTCATGCGCACAGAGTTTGTTTGTCACGTTTGGCGCATGGTTGCAAGATCAATTTGGCTTTGGTGCTGCACGTCTCGCCGCAGTCGGTTTTGCACTCGGTGCTGTCGAACTTTTTGCATCTTTGAATAGTGCGCATCGCACCGATGGTTGGGGCAAAGAACGCTCGATCGCGGGCGGCGCACTTCTCATCGTGCCTGCTGGCATCTTGCTCGCAGTTGCATCGACCAACATCGTTCTTGGTCTCATCGCTGTCGGTGTGTATTACCTCGGATTTGAATTTGCAGTAGTGAGTTTGTTGCCCATTGCAACTCAACTTGTGCCAAATAGCCCTGGTATGGGTTTGGGTTGGGTGCTCGGCGCCGGCACGCTAGGTCGTGCAATCATCGCCATTGTCGGCACACGCGCATACGAAAAATATGGAGTTGACGTACCCGCACTCATCGGTTCAGGCTTCGGCGTTCTTGCCGCGCTCTCAATCCTTGCCTACAAAAAATTGGGTGAAACGCACTAGCCCCGATAGGCGTTAGTGATCGGCAGACGTCGATCTTTACCAAATGCTTTCAGAGTTACCCGCACACCAGGTGGGCCCTGTCGTCGTTTGTATTCACTCAAGTCAACAAGCCTGCTGATACGACGCACAAGTGCTTCGTCGTGACCAAGCGCAATAATTTCAGCAGCAGTGCGGTCTTGCTCTACATACATTTCAAGAATTGCGTCAAGCACTTCGTATGGCGGCAACGATTGATCGTCACGCTGATCTGGGCGAAGTTCGGCAGACGGAGGCTTCGTGATCACGACTTCAGGGATTACTTCGTGCGCATGTTTGCTATTTATATAACGGCACAATTTGTACACGCTGGTCTTCAGCAAGTCTTTAATTACGGCGTATCCACCAACCGAGTCGCCGTACAAAGTGAAGTACCCAACTGCGAGCTCGCTCTTGTTTCCGGTGGTCAGCACCATCCACCCAAATTTGTTTGATAACGCCATCAGCGTGGTGCCGCGCACCCTGCTCTGCAAGTTCTCTTCTGTCAGGTCTTGTGGTCGACCAGCAAAACTTGCGGCGGTCATCTGCAAATACGCCTCAAATGCTGGCTCGATCGAAATTGTTTGCATATCGATACCCAGATTTTGTGCGAGCGTCGCAGCATCAGTGCGCGAACCCTCACTCGAGTAACGAGATGGCATCGACACACCGTGCACATGCTCCGCGCCGAGCGCATCCACTGCAATCGCAGCAACTAGTGCAGAGTCAATTCCGCCAGACAATCCGATCACGACATCGGTAAATCCATTTTTGCGTACGTAGTCGCGCGTGCCCAATACGAGAGATCCATAGATCTGCTCAATGTCGTTCGTTGTCGCAGCGATAGTGCCCATCAATGCAACTTCTCGCGGTGCCACAACAGGCAACAATTCTTGTATCTCTGCGTTCGGCTCTCCCACCGTGCGTGGCACGACAACATCAACGAACTGAATCTCTTCAACAAACTGTGCAGACTTT
>CANGZK010000102.1 GCA_947458565.1 Acidimicrobiaceae bacterium | reverse complement strand
CGTTGGGTCAGTCACTGGCGAGTGACGAGTCACAAACATTCGGGCGGGTCCTTCAGAACAATCGACTTGATGGGTGATTCAAGGCGCCGCAAAGCGACGACTCAACTCCTCCGCCTATCCCAAGAATAACCCATCCATACAGACAAAATCGGGATGTAGTACCGTTTTGCCAGTGAAACCCGCGCCAATTGCACGAATTTCATTGGGCCTGATTGGCAGCGGGGTTGTCCTAGCAGTGGCCAATTTGTTGATCAATTCTGTTGAGTTGAGCAACAAGCTCTATCTCGTCGCAACTGTGCAACTCGCTGTTGCACTTGTATTTGCAGTGCGCGTCAACAAACCCAATCGAGCGGTTTGGCCCGTCTTATTGTTGATTGTTTTCTGTTCGGCTGTAGCGCAAATATTTGATGGAAGGTTCTCAGAGCAACCGAGTTTGCAGGCGATTCCTGAGTCATTATTTCTTGTTGTGCAAATATTGCTTGCAGGTGGATTGCTCTTCATCGTAAGTAGCCGTCTAGGCAGTGACCCTCTTTCGGTGTTCGCTGATGGACTAATCGTTGCACTTGGTGCGTGGTTTTTCATCTGGACCGTGTTGTTGCAACCGACGATCGGGATGCAAAGCATCACACCGCTTATCTCGGTTATTCAGGGCTCAAGACTTGGTATCAGCGCAGTTGTGTTATTTACTCTTGCGACGCTGTTGTTCGGAGACTCAACGCGCAGTGCATCTGTCTGGCTGGTCGCTGGCGCGATCACATTTACCTTGTTGGGTGACTTTTTGTTTGCAGCAATTGATGCTGGACGTATTGACGTCACTACTTCCTATTCTTCAACTGCATACATTTTGGGTCTGTTTTTCGCATCCGCAGCGTTCGTTCATCCATCCATCTCTATGCTCACTGAACGTGGACCAATCTTGGCTCAGCGTCCACTGATGGGGCGATTGATTGTTACGACGGCGGCGCTCATTCTTCCAGTTGTCGTTCTTGCACTTACAAATCCTGTCGACCCAACCGATCGCGCGGTTCAAACAATCTCTATTTTTGTCCTCACAGCCGCAGTCACATCACGCGTCATTCATTCGGTACGCGTAAATGCCACAACGCAATACCAACTCATCGAATCGGCACAAACAGACGCCCTTACAGGTTTGCCTAACCGCAGTTTGATGCTTTCATTCGTGAATAATTCTCTGCTCACCGCATGGGTAGAAGGGCGAAAACCGACCGTCCTGTTCATCGATGTCGATCGCTTTAAGAACATTAATGATTCTTTGGGTCATCAAGCCGGCGATGCGGTCCTCATCGCGGTTTCGCAACGTTTACGCAACGCTCTTCCCCACCGATGCGTGGTAGGTCGCATCTCTGGCGACGAATTCGTGGTACTCGATCCCGATACTCAAGACTCAAGCGACGCAATGCAACTTGCCGACAGAGTGCTCGAGAGTTTCCACGAGCCACTCAGCCTTCGTCAGGGTGATGTTTTTGTATCCGCATCTATCGGCGTCTCCTCATATCACCCATCCATCACGTCGACAGCCGACGATCTTTTACGTCACGCAGATACAGCCATGTACCGCGCTAAAGATGCCGGCCGCAATTGTGTCGCCGTGTTTGACGAGTCGATGCTCGAGCGGGTTACACAGAGACTGGCTATAGAGACAGCGCTCTACAGGGCTTTGGAACGCCGAGAATTACGTCTCGTGCACCAACCCATTGTCGACATCGACATGGGCGACGTTGTTGGATTTGAAGCACTCATGCGTTGGCAACGTGAAGACGGAACAATGGTTTCGCCCGCAGAGTTCATACCAATCGCTGAAGAAACTGGCACGATCGTTCCATTGGGTTCGTGGGCACTTCTAGAAGCACTCACACATCTACGTGGATGGATTTCACAGGGCATATGCCGAAGCGATGCGACCATGTCGGTCAATGTGTCACCCCGTCAATTACACGACCCCAATTTTGTTGCAGTAGTCAACGAGGCCTTGCTTCGCGCGCACGTACCGCCAGAGCAACTGTGGCTCGAAGTAACAGAAAGCGTCATGATTACTCAGCCCGAACAGGCGCTTGACGCTCTAAATGCTCTTTGCAACCTCGGTGTCCGAATCGCCATTGACGACTTTGGTACTGGTTATTCAAGCCTTTCACTTTTGCAGAAGTTCCCAATTCAACGACTCAAGATCGACAAATCATTCGTCAGTGGTGTCGCACAAGATGAAAGTGCTCGCTCGCTTGTCAGAACCATCATTGCAATGGGCGATTCACTTGGCCTGGACATGGTTGCCGAAGGCATCGAGAGCGTGCAGCAATTACAAATTCTTGCCGAGATGAAGTGTGCGAAGGCTCAGGGTTTCCTCATTAGCCACCCGGTCCCACCAGAGTCAATGGGATCAACAATTGCTTCGCTCGATTCGTTTGGCGCGTGGAACAGGTTGCGCGGCAAAAATTCCTAAGCGCTATTTTTTTGGCATCCTTGGAAAAAACGAGCTTGTCCGACGTTGATACTCCTCGTAACCAGGTCGACGCTTATTGATTGACTTTTCAAGAATTGGTACTCCAGAATATTTCAGCAACAAGATATTCATTACTACTGCACCAATAATTCCCAACAGTCCAACTCGCGATTCAGACGCGATAAGAGCTATTCCCCACCAGGCGCATGCATCACCGAAGTAATTTGGATGACGAGTAAATTTCCACAGCCCCTTGTCCATCACTTTTCCAGCATTTGCACTATTCGCCTTGAAACGAGCCAATTGAATATCGCCAATCGATTCGAATAGAAATCCAACAACCCAAACCGCGATACCTAATATTCCGACAGCACCAATCTTTGCATCGTTGGTCATCTGCCCTAACTGAACTGGCAACGAAACGATCCACATGAGTGCACCCTGCAAACCAAACACAATGAACAAACTCTTCAACGCAAACTTCGATCCATAGTGTCGGCGCATGGCCTGATATCGGAAATCTTCACCCTTGCCATGATTACGCCACCATAAGTAGCCACCTAGTCGCACTCCCCATAGTGACGTGAGTACTGCAAGAACAGTTCCACGCTGTGAATTGGCATCCGACAATTGCCACGATGCCCATCCGACCATCACAAACCCAAGTCCCCAAAATATGTCCACTATTGAGGCGTCCTTCTTCATGAGGCTCACAATCCAAAGCGCCAACATCGCTCCGACGATGCATAACGCTGTGAGGCCAAGTACTTGCGGTGATGAGTTCATAACACGCGATGCTAGTTATTCGACTGCTGGTTCGCTCTATCCAAACAGACATAACATAAGGCGAGTTCTTCCACATAGGGGTAAAGCGATGCCAGACCACCACGAGACACCAATCAATTTAGATGATGCCTATGCGCTTGAAACACCAGAGGACAACAGAATCTTGTATCGAAAATGGGCCTCGACATATGACGCCGACTTCGCTCAACGCAATAAATACGTCTACCCCAAAACTATCGCAGCTATTTGTGCTGAACTTGTTGACACCGATTCCACTACAAAAATTATTGATATTGGGTGTGGCACAGGCATTGTTGGAACGTGCTTGAGTGAGCTACTCCCAGCGGGCATCATCGACGGAGTCGACATTTCGCCAGAAATGCTTCTTATCGCATCAACAAAGTCGCGTGTGAGCACCGAGCCTGTGTATCGAAATCTCTTCGAAGCCGATCTCGCGCAACCGGTCACGTTTGCGAGGGCAACATACGACATCGCGATATCAGCAGGTACTTTTACCCACGGCCATCTAGGACCCAATGCACTGATCAATGTGCTCAGCACCATTCGACATGGGGGTCGCATGGTTGTCGGCATCAATATAGAACACTTCAGTGCCAACGGGTTTAACTCTGCACTTCAGATGGCGACGGACAATCACCTCATCAGCACGCCAACGTTTACCGAAGTACAAATTTATGATGAAGGCAGCCCCCACTATCGAGACTTGGCGCTTGTGGCTACTTTTCTCGTCCTGTCCCCAGCTTGAAACCTGGACTACCAGCCGCGCTCCATTCGCCAACAAACTCCATAAATTTCTCCCCGAATGGATCGACACCTCGAAGCGGCATGTTGCCGCGCCTGATTGTCCAATCAAGCGGTGCAAGTTGCTCGGCCTTGTCCATGTGCTCCAATGCACCAGCATCGTCGCCTTGTTCGCGCAGCACAACTGCAATTCGCTGATGCAAACGCGCTTGCTGAACTTCGCTGGTAGGCAAAACCTGAAACGAACGCACTTCGTCGGCATCCATAGTCAGTTCATCGTGACGAACCCATCTACGAAGCAATTCATGATGCACTGCCGAGTCGACT
>CANGZK010000101.1 GCA_947458565.1 Acidimicrobiaceae bacterium | reverse complement strand
GTTGAAGCGATGGATCCAAGCGCAACGCAACGTCACCAAGCGCACCACAATTCTCTTGGTCAAATGTGATTCCGATGGATGCCCAATTTTGAGCCCCTCCACCAACAACTAGTTCACTAATTCGTGCCTGACCAGAAAGAGGCACAACAGAAACTTTTGTTTAGCCGCGACCCATGTTTGGACGCTTGCCGTGGTTGGCCTTTGAGCGGCGCATACGCGCTTTCTTCTTCTTTGTTTTCTTCGACATAGTCCCGACACGCTATCGGCTGACTCGGCCAATCACGCCTTTCAGCCCCTTCGCCACCTTGCTCGACCGTCAGAATACGCAACCCCGCTTGCATTGGTCTTAGCGCACACATAGGACTTTCCATTGGTGTACATGCCCGTTGCCCCCTCTGGCTTGCACCAAGCACCTGGATAAACAGAGACACCCACCTGAGCCGGCACATTCGTCGTTGTAGGAGTCGATATAGCAGTAGTTGCGGTCGCAGTCGATGTTGTGGCTGGCGAAGTTGCGACAGGTGTCGTGACTATCGCACTCGACTGTGGCGCTGCGGACCACGGCGCAATCACCAACCCTGCGCACGATGAGTTGAGCAGGTTCTTGATTCTTCCCCACTCACTCTTATCCATCGACAAGCCCCAACGAGCTTTTACAGAAATCCAGTTACCGAGATATGTGCACAAGTACGACTTCAGTGGTGGAGTCCAATTTGATGGATCCTTGTCACTCTTGCGTTGATTCACGTTGTCAGTCACTGCAAGCAACGTTCGTTTGTCGCTTGTGTCGTTGGCATACGCTTTTTTCGTGGCGCTCGACCATGCCCAAGCACCAGAGTCCCAAGCTTCTTTTAATGCAACAACATGATCAATATCAATATCGGTTGGATCAGACCATCTCGCACCGTCATAAGGTGACACCCAGTCACCAGCAATAACTTTGCAGCTATAAGGATCCACCTGAGGCAATGTCACGCTGTCTCGCTTCAGTACTTGCTCACGAGCGTCACAACCATCACCGTCGATATCTCGCCAGTGTTCAAACAATGCGCGCACATACCCGCCACCGCGTTCATTCTGCACTGGAATGTTTTGCAACACTCCAATTGCAGATCCACCACCCACGGCTGACTTACTTGATGCATTCGTGCGCGCAGGAGGGCCACCAGCAACTGTTGCCCCAATTGAAATTGTCACCACAAGCGCCACACCATTTGTGACGATGCGCCATTTCATATAACTATTGTACCGAAATTGGGTCTTTGGCTTTACCGACGGAAAACCCGCCCACTATCTCTTCGTCATCAATCTCGATAAAGATGCACTCGCCAGGACAGACTTCGGCGGCTTGCACTACAGCAAGATGATTGCGTTGCTCCACGATTGCAAGGCTTCCCGAACTACCAGGATCATTCAGCGCAACTCCGCGCTCTGCCACATAAGCAATGCCATCTTCGAGTTGCACAAATGCGTCTGGACAGTGATCCACACACAGTCCATCACCCGTACAAAGGTCTTGGTCAATCCAAACTCGCACGACTTAAACGATAGAGGCAACGAGCAGCGCAAGAAGCCCTGCGTTTCGGGTGACATTCGACCAACTGATCGGGCGAGTTGACCGAAAACTAAAGCATGCGCATGGTGGGCGCTCACCTGCTGCAAGACGAGCAACAAGCAATGCCGTAAATGAGCTCAACAGAATGATTGCCGCTATCCGCATAGCCTTTTCTTGCAGACCCGCAATCAACAATCCACCCACAATCAATTCAATATATGGCACGGTTGGCACGAAGGGTTGGGCAATTCGTGGCGGTCGAAGTTGCTTTGCCTGAACAAGCCATTCATTCCCAGCCAACAATTTCTGAATCCCGGCAAAGATAAAAACCACGCCTACGACTGAGGCGCAAATCCATGCAAAATTATTCTCCATGAATTGCAACGCCACCAACTTTGCCTTTGTAAAAGACCATGGCATCATTTGTGACATCGGTTGTACCGAGTGAAGTCACACGACCAAGCACAAACTGATGATCCCCTGCTTGCGTCACAGATTCAACAGTGCAGTCGATTGATGCGAGAATCCCAGACAAAATCGGCGAACCATTCGCCGACTTTTGCCATTCAAGACCATCAAAGCGATTTGTTGCTCCGTCAACAGGATCTTTTGCAAATCTCCAGCACAACTCGGTTTGAGCATCACTCAGCACGTTCGCACAAAACAAAGTGCCCTTCGAGATATCTGGCCAACTGCGTGATTTCCCAATAAAGAATCCGACAAACGGCGGATCAAGTGACACCGAGACGAATGAACCAATCGTCACGCCAACAGGTTGTGCCTGAGTGTCCAATCCAGTCACAATCACAACGCCTGTTGGTAGATGACCAAGTACTTGCCTGTACCGACCACTATCAAAGTTCGCTGTCATATAAACGATGTTACTCAACTATGGTTTGGCAATGGCCTCACCAATTTCGTCGAGCACCGTCTCTGCCAATTCAATTGACTTCACCTATCTCGAATGTGGATCAGGGCCGCTCGCATTGTGCATGCACGGCTTCCCAGACTCTGCGCACTCGTGGCGACATCTGTTACCCGCACTTGCCGATGCGGGCTTTCATGCAGTTGCACCATTTATGCGTGGTTATGCACCAACAAGCGTTGCACCAAATGGTGCGTATCAAACAGCCGCACTCAGCGCTGATGCAAATGCACTTCACACCGCACTCGGTGGTACGCAAGACGCCGTAATCATCGGACATGACTGGGGCGCACCAACCGTTTACGGCGCAGCAATACTTGCTCCTGATAATTGGAAGCGTGTTGTTGGTATGGCTGTGCCCCCATGGGGCGCAATGGGTGCAGCGTTCATGGGCAACCTTGCGCAATTGCAGCGCAGTTGGTACATGTTTTTCTTTCAACACGCCTTGAGTGATTTCTTGGTGTCGGCCAACAACTTTGCATTCATTGACATGTTGTGGGCCCAGTGGTCGCCAGGTTTTGACGCAACGAATGATCTCGTCAATGCAAAAGCATGTCTTACAGACCCCGCCAACCTGCAAGCCGCACTTGGTTACTATCGAGCAACCCTCGGTGCGGGCTATCGCGATCCTGCTCTCAACGAAGCACAAACACTCGCTCAATCCGAAACCCCGCCACAACCAGTTCTTTATCTGCACGGTCGCAATGACGGGTGTATCGGCGTTGATGTTGCGACACATGCAGCGACTGTTGCGCATGCAACTGCACGAGTGGAAATTGTCGAGAATGCGGGACACTTCATGCAGCTCGAGCAACCAAAGGCAGTAAACAAACTGATCATCGATTGGGTGACCGGGCGTGCCTGATAGTTCATCTAGATCAGTATTAATTACTGGCATTCATGTCGTAGTGAAGCGCGACTGCGCAACTTGTGTAATGGTTGGTCCACTGTTGGCTCAACTTCAGTCATCACATGGCATCACGATTTACTCTCAAGACGATGCATCGTTTCCAGATGGTGCTAAGGCCATTCACGATGCAGACTTATCGTTCAGCTGGCACAACAACATCGAAACAGTCCCAACCGTCATCAAAGTCGTCAATGGCGCAGAAACCGAGCGCATAGTTGGCTGGATGCAGAATGAGTGGGCAGATATGTTCAACTTGCCAAACATCGGTGATGGGCTTCCCGCCCATCGCCCAGGTTGTGGATCACTCAGTGTTGATCCAGACAAAGTAGACGCACTGCGCGCCAAATTTGAAGGATCGTTGCTCGTTTCACGCAGAGTTTCCATCGCAACCCTTGAAGACGAGATGGAGGCACTCTTTGCACGTGGCTGGACCGATGGTTTGCCCGTAGTTCCTCCCACGCAAGAACGCGTGATGCGCATGCTGAGCGGTACTTCGCTCGCACCATCCGATGTTGTTGCAATTGCACCGCCTGATTTAGTTGAACTCACTGTAGAAAAAATTGCAATCAACGCCGTGATGGCAGGCTGCCTGCCCGAATATCTTCCATGGGTAATCGCAGCACTCAAGGCTGTGTGCACGGACGAGTTCAATATGCACGGCGTGCTCGCCACCACCATGCCGGTTGGTCCGGTGATTGTTTGCAGCGGACCAGGCTCGCGGGCAATTGGAATGAATAGCGGCGTCAACGTGCTCGGTCAAGGCAATCGTGCCAACATGACAATCGGACGTGCAGTGCAACTCACCATCCGCAATGTTGGTGGTGGTCGTCCGGGCGAAATCGATCGTGCTGCTCATGGCATGCCCGGCAAACTCAGTTTCTGTTTTGCCGAAGATGAAGTGGGATCTCCATGGACTTCACTTGCAGTCGCTCGTGGTGTCGCTGCAGACACCGACGCAGTAACGGTATTTGCAGGAGAGGGCCCACGCTGTGTCACCGACCAACTTGCACGTACCCCAGAACAACTCGTGACTTCACTTGCTGC
>CANGZK010000100.1 GCA_947458565.1 Acidimicrobiaceae bacterium | reverse complement strand
GCACAGCATTTGAGTCTGGCAAGACGCGCCCGCTTGCTTGGCGTAAAGCCCAACTGACCAGCATGATCAACATGCTTCGAGACAATGCAGATGAGTTCTCTGCTGCTCTCAAACAGGATCTCGGACGTGGCCCGGAAGAGGCCTGGTTGTACGACATCGGCTTTTCGATCACTGAAATTGAATTGATCATCAAAAATCTCAAGAAGTGGACAGAGCCTCGCAAGGTAAGTACACCGTTGGTATCGATGCCGGGAAGTTCGCACCGAATTCCTCAGCCATTGGGCGTGGTGTTGGTGATCGCTCCGTGGAACTATCCGATTCAACTCCTTATGATCCCTGTTGCGGGCGCAATTGCTGCAGGCAATGCAGTCGTGATGAAGCCGTCTGAAGTTTCGTCCGCAACCTCTTCGTTGCTCGGCAAGCTGGTGCCTCAGTATTTCGACAACGAGGCAATTGCCATTGTTGAGGGTGCTGTGCCAGAGACAACGCAATTGCTGGCTGAGAAGTTTGATCACATTTTTTACACGGGAAACGGAACTGTTGGCCGTGTGGTGATGCGGGCCGCTGCAGAGAACCTCACACCAGTAACGCTTGAGCTGGGTGGCAAGAGTCCGACAATCGTTGACAAGTCGGCCAACCTTGCTGTTGCCGGCCGACGCATTGCGTGGGCGAAGTATGTAAACGCAGGTCAAACTTGTGTTGCTCCTGACTATGTACTCGCGCACTCAGATATCGCGGACAAGTTGGTTGAAGAAATACGCAAGTCAGTCAACGATTTTTATGGTGCCGACCCACAGCAAAGTGGTGACTTCGCCCGCATCTCGTCGTCTCGCCATTTTTCGCGTCTCAAGGCAATGCTGACATCTGGGAAAGTCGCTATTGGCGGGCAAACAGATGAGCAACAGCGTTATATCGCTCCAACGGTGTTGGTTGACGTAACGGCTGGCGACTCCGTGATGCAAGAAGAGATCTTCGGACCAATTTTGCCAGTGCTCACTGTGCAATCAATTGACGAAGCCATCAGTTTTGTCAATGCTCGTTCTCATCCACTCGCACTGTATGTATTTGCTGAAGATCAAAAAGTAAATGACAAAGTTGTTGCAAGCACCACATCTGGTGGTGTCACGGTAAACGGAACAATTTTCCACATGACCGGCCCGTTCTTGCCATTTGGCGGAGTAGGCGAGAGCGGCATGGGCGCCTATCACGGTCGTGCAGGCGTAGACACGTTTCAACATCTCAAACCAGTGCTTAAGCGCTCAACACGCGTAGATGCGCCACTCGCGTATCGGCCATACTGCAAGCGCAAGTTTGCAATTCTCAAAAAATTTGTTTAATCAAGAGAGAGAGTTTCAAATGAAAATAGGCGTACAACTCTGGCCACAGGCAACCTCGATTGCCGAAATGCGCAAGGCTTGGAAAACGGCCGACGCAATGGGCGTAGACAGCATTTGGACATGGGACCACTTTTATCCGTTGTCTGGAGACCCAGAAGCCACACACTTTGAGTGCTACTCATTGCTCGCTGCAATGGCAGCAGATACGTGTCATGCACAAATCGGAGCGCTTGTTTCCTGCTTCACTTATCGCAATCCACAGTTGCTCGCCGACATGGCACGCACAATTGATCACATCAGCAACGGCCGTTTTGTGTTGGGTGTTGGTTCGGGCTGGTTCGAGCGCGACTACACCGAGTACGGATATCACTTTGGAACAGCTATCGAACGCCTCAAGTTGCTTGAGGCTGGATTGCCAGTCATCAAGTCACGTTTGGCAAAGCTCAACCCGCAGCCAGTCAATGGGTCAATCCCAATCATGATCGGCGGCGGTGGCGAGAAATTTACGCTGCGCCTAGTTGCTGAGCATGCCAATCAGTACAACTACTTTGGCCCACCAGAGAGCTACGGCAACAAGATCAAGATTCTGGATGAATGGTGCGCAAAGGTGGGTCGTAATCCACGCGAGATCGAACGCACGGTTGCCATCTATCCAAAAGAAGTGACTCCTGAAATCTTTGCGCAATACAAAGAGGTCGGTGCCGAGCACATTATTTTGACTTGCTCTGACCCATTCGACTTCAGTGATGTTGAAAAATTGCTCAGCTGGAGCAAGTAACTACTTCGAATAGTGGCCGATGGCCTCAACAATTACGTCAAAGGCCGCTTCGGCTTGCACATCCCAAACCACTTCGCAGTTTGGATCGAGGCGTTCAATGAGCCCACGCTGATCGATCATCGTCATGCCGCGTGTGTGTTCGCCATTGAGTTCAATGACCACATGTTGGGGCTTGGTTGTGAATAGTTGTGGATGTGTGAGGGCAAGCACTGCGCAGGGGTCGTGCACTGCACCACCGTGCATGTTGTCGTGACGGCTTACGTAGACGTCTGAGAAAAACACAAAGAGATCGGCAAGCACAGAAGCAAGTTTTCCGGGGAGCATACGAACTTTGTCGATGCGCTGTGGAGTGGCTTGAAGTTTGTGAGTTACATCGAGGCCACTCATGATTAACTTGCCGCCGTATTCGAAAACCATCGCGGCAGCCTCTGGGTCGGCCCAGATGTTGAACTCGGCTGCGGCACTGCGATTGCCAAACGAACCTCCACCCATCAGTGAAATTCCTGCAATGCGTTGCGCGATGTCTGGTGCGCTGCGAAGTGCAAGTGCAATATTGGTCAATGGCCCCATAGGCACCAGCCACACACCTTCGGTGGCACGACAAGTTTCGATGATGAAACCAACTGCATCTTCGGAATCAGCTGGGCGAGATGGCTCTGGCAAGTTGGCTCCATCAAGACCGCTTTCGCCGTGGATATATGCGGCATGCCGTGGCGGTGCGACGAGTGGTCGGTGTGATCCTTGATGCAGTGGTGCGGCTGATCCGATCATGTCGAGCACAATGCGTGCATTACGGGTAGTCGCACTAATTGGTGCATTGCCAGCAACTGTCGTTACTCCAAGCACATTGGCATGTCGGGCAGCCACGATCAGCGCTATTGCATCATCGTGACCTGGGTCGCAGTCAATGATCATCGGGATTGGGCTTTTAGCAATTGTCATCGCCAAGACTCTAGTTGTTTAGCCATGTTCTTCTGTTTCAGATCAGCGATGTGCCACAGTAGAGAGATGAGTACGGCCCCCAAGGATTTCGCATTCGACGTAGTGGTGGTGGGCAGCGCCAATCTTGATCTCGTTGCAACGCTCGACCATCTTCCGAAGCCCGGCGAAACCATTGTTGCGCTTGATTATGCGGAGCATGCTGGCGGCAAAGGTGTCAATCAAGCTGTTGCTTGTGCTCGTATGGGTGCACGAACGGCGTTTGTTGGCTGTGTAGGCAACGATGATGCAGGGGTGTATTTGCGCGGCGTGCTGGACGGCGAGGGAATTGACACGACGATGTTGCGCGTAGTCGACATGCCGACAGGTCGTGCAATTATCAACGTCGACAGTCATGGCGAAAACGAAATAGTTGTTGTTTCTGGCGCCAACACCCAAGTAGGCATTGCGCAGAATCCATTACAACTTCCGACCTCACATGTGTTGTTGATGCAACTTGAGATTCCACTGGAGACAGTTGCCGCTGCTCTCGCTACGGCACGAAAGAATGGAACAGTCACCGTATTAAATCCAGCACCGTATAGAACACTGCCAAGTGAACTTTTGTCGCTTGTAGACGTAATCGTGCCGAATGAGACTGAATCTGCTGCGTGCGGTGGCACAAAGTTATTACTCGCGGCAGGCGTAGCGACGGTGGTGACGACACTCGCAGAAAAGGGTGCGGTCATTAACACCACTTCATCTGAAACAAGTATTGCTCCACACAAAGTTGTTGCCGTTGACACTGTTGGTGCAGGCGATGCATTTATAGGTGCGCTGAGCGCCGAACTTTCCCGAGGTGCAACCATTAGCGACGCAGCATCTGTAGGTGCAGTTGCCGGCGCGCTTGCTACAACAGTTCACGGCGCTGTGCCGTCTCTGCCAACACGAGATGTTGTGCGCAAAGCAATGGGCAAGTAGGCAACAACCAATGAGCGATATATCAAAGCCCCAGTTAATGCACTTCTACGATGAAGAAAGTGCCGAGTTGGCGATCGCAATTGTCAAGTATGCAATGGAGCGCGTCAAGATGGATCCGCCACCGCTCGACAAGCCATACACGCTGAGTGAGTTGCAGCAAATCGTTGGGCAGACCATCAAGCCAGAAGGTCGCAACGGGCTAGAGGTATTACGTGAGTTTGTGGAAGAGCTTGCACCGTCATGTATCAGTGTTGATCATCCACTCTTTTTGTCGTTTGTGCCGGGGGCGCCTACCGAGAGTTCAGTGCTATTCGATTTAGTCGTGGCCTCTTCAAATATTTATGCAGGCTCTTGGCTTGAAGGTGCTGGAGCGGTGTATGCCGAAAACCAAGCGATCAAGTGGGTATCTGACTTGGCGGGGATGCCTTCT
>CANGZK010000099.1 GCA_947458565.1 Acidimicrobiaceae bacterium | reverse complement strand
GGGTTGCCCGTAAAACCGTGAACGACCAAGACACCGCTCGTCTGTGTTCCGTTGAAAGACCATGCCTCTGCCCCTGGTTGTACTTGTCCACCCATTGCATTCACCCCGGTTTCCCCTAGTTGCATCAATTTCATTCCATCTTATATACACATGTAAAACCCCCTGACCGCTGCGCCAGTCATTTTCTGATTGACTTAATCGGTGGAGCAATCACGCCGACGCCTAGACACATCTGCATTTGCAGCTATGGCACCAGTTGTTGCACTGCTTCCAGTGTGGTTAATTGCAATCGGATTGATTTGGCTACCGCTGAAACTGATTTCCGATGTCTCATATTTCTTTTTTTCCAGCATGGCAATGCTTTTCGGTGTAGTTCTCTTTTCGCGACCCGTGCAACGAATTGTGTTTGCAAGAATGCTCGGAGCAAGACAGCCAACACCGCACGAACTTCTTGCATTGCAACCGGCATGGAACGTCGTATCACAAGCAAATCACTTTTTGCCAAATCGTTTCGTACTTGCCGTTGTTGACAGCAATGAAACAAATGCGTTTGCATGCGGAGGGCATTTGCTCGTCGTGAGCTCGTACGCAATCGAACACCTGCGTCAAGACCAACTCACTGGCGTACTCGCCCACGAGCTCAGTCACCACATGGGCGGACACACCGTAGCTCTCACCATTTCGCAATGGATGAGCCTTCCCGTTGTCGGTCTTGCACGACTTGGTATTTGGATTCGTAATTCTGCTCAACGCGCAACATCAAAATTTACTGAGCAATATGTTGCTGCACGCTTTTTCGTACAAGCACTTACAACGTTGCTCACAGCAATTTCTTATCTCTTGCTTTCTGGTTTTAAAGCAGCACAGGTACTCAATAGCAAAGTTGGTCGAGCTTCTGAATATCGCGCCGATGCTCGCGCGGCCCAAATGGGTTTTGGACATGAACTTGTCAGTGCGCTGCGCAATGTGGACAAACATGAAGTTCAAAAAGGCATGCGACTTCGGCCAACGCTTTCCACTTCAACTCATCCGCCTGCTGGCACCAGAGTGGCGAAACTTGAGGCATTACTGAAGCGTGACCTTGCACACAAACGGCGCTCAATTCGTCGACACTAATAACGCTGGCGATAGCGTTTCGTGGCATGAGCCCCGCAGCGCAAGACACGGCACTCAGCCCATTTCTTGCAGCTGCTTCAGGCAAACGAACAACCCACACACCTGTGTGGTTCATGCGCCAGGCCGGCAGAAGTTTGCCGGAGTATCGCGCAATTCGCGGAGAAGGCAGCATCTTGGATGCAATCAAACAACCCCGTCTCGCCGCAGACATCACATTGCAGCCCGTAACGCGATACGGAGTCGACGCGGCAGTGTTGTACAGCGACATTGTTGTGCCAGCGCATGCAGTTGGTTTTGGAATTGATGTTGCTCCAGGTACCGGACCAGTTGCCGAGCAACCATTTCGAGTTCATGCAGACTTGCAGCGACTTCGCGAATTTGAACCAGAGACCGATACACCGTACGTACTTGAAACTGTTCGCATGTTGGCAAGTGAACTCAAGGTTCCGTTGCTCGCATTTGCTGGTGCACCATTTACTGTTGGCAGTTACTTGGTTGAGGGCAAACCGAGCCGTGATCATTTGATTACCAAACAGATGATGACAACCGAACCACAGTTGTGGCACGACTTGATGCAGCGACTGGCACAACATGCTGTTGCATCTCTGCGTAGTCAGCTCGACGCCGGCGCGAGTGCATACCAACTATTTGATTCGTGGGCAGGAAATTTGACTCAAGATCAATATCGCGATGCAGTCTTGCCGCATTCGACTCATGTGTTCAGTGAATTGAAAAGATCTCACCCCCACGCACCATCGATTCACTTTGGCGTTGGATGTGATCATCTGCTCGAGCTTATGCACTCTGCAGGGGCGACAGTGATCGGCCTCGATTGGCGCACGTCAATTACCGATGCTCGCACACGTCTTGGCAAAGACACCGTCGTCCAGGGAAATTTAGATCCATCACTTGTGCAGAGCGATGTCGCAACCGCACTCGCTGGTGCCGACAGAGTGCTCGCCGACAACGCCAACCATTCTGGTCATATTTTTAATCTCGGCCATGGTGTAACTCCTGGAGTAAACCCAGACGTGTTAGCGGCGGTAGTACAACATGTCCATGAAAGGACTAGATCATGAACCGCACTGCTGTTTTATTGATGGCATATGGAACTCCGCGAAGTACGCAAGAGATACTGCCCTATTACACCGACATTCGACGCGGCCGCGCACCAACAGACGAGCAACTTGCCGACTTGATAGCTCGCTACGACGCAATTGGTGGCATCTCCCCTTTGGCTGCGCGCACCGAAGCACAACGAGATGCGCTTCAACATGCGCTGGATGCACTGCGGCCTGGCCAGTTTCATGTGCAGTTAGGCCTCAAACATGCTGCACCAATGATCGAGACAGCCGTGGACGATTTGGCACAGCAGGGTTTCACCAAAATCATTGCGCTCGTGCTTGCACCACACTTTTCTTCATACTCAATTGGACAATATGTCGGTCGTGCCACCGAGGCAGCGAAACCTCACGGAGTCGAAGTAATCGGTATCGATTCGTGGGCCATCGAGCCCGCCTTTATTGACTTCATTGCTGCTGACATGAAACAAAAGTTGGCTGCAATGCCAACTCGCACTCGCGTCTTGTTCACAGCGCACTCCCTTCCACAGCGCATCATCGATGGAGGCGACCCCTACCCGAGCGAGTTGCACGCAACAGCCACCGCTGTGGCCAAACAACTTGGTCTTGTCGAGCATTCGGACTGGGACATTGCTTGGCAATCTGCTGGAAGAACACCAGAGCCATGGATTGGTCCGGATATTTTGCTTGCCATCGATGACATTGCCACACAACAAAGCGCAGACGGCGTGTTGGTAAGCGCCGTTGGATTTGTGGCTGATCACTTAGAGGTGTTGTACGACCTCGATATTGAAGCAGCGCGTCATGCAGACAAGCTTGGGCTGAGCTTCAGTCGCACTGCTTGTGTGAACGATGATCCAACAGTGATGAGCGCACTTGCGCAACGTGTTTTGAGCGCATCGTAAAGTCAATTTGATATGTCCATCGACAACACGACCGCTGCTCAGAACTTCAGCGATCGGCACGTTGTTATCGTCGGTGCTGGCATAACTGGTCTTGCTGCTGCGCATCAATTACTGCAGCAACTTCATCCACCGCGAGTCACCATCGTTGACGGTGCAGACCGCGTCGGCGGCATTATTCAAGCATCACCATTTGCTGGGCTCGACTCGGTAGACGAATCCGCAGATGCATTTTTGACTCGCACTCCATCAGCGATGAAACTCTGCGCGGCAGTAGGCCTCGACCATCACCTCACGTCACCCGCCGCCAATCATGCCTACATCTGGAACAACAACATGCATGCAATTCCTGCGGGCACCATTCTTGGTGTACCGGGATCGCGCAAGGCAATCTGGAACACGAAGCTACTCACGACTTCTGGAAAACTGCGTGCCTCAGTTGAACCGCTGCTGCCGCGTGCGATAGGTCGATCAACTGATTCGTTGGGTGCTGCAATTCGTAGTCGTTGTGGTGATCAAGTACTTGAGCGTCTTGTTGATCCACTTGTTGGAAGCATCTATGCGACTGACACCGATAATTTCAGTGTGCATGGCATGCCCCAAGTGGCCGAACTCTTGGCGCAGCCAACAAGCCTCATGCGAGCGGCGCGCGGCTCAATGCAAAAGCGAACGAGTGGCGGTCCAGTGTTTGCAACACCGATTAGCGGCATGAGCACACTTACACGCGCTGTGTATGACCGAATTGTTGAAGCTGGTGCGCGTGTAATTCTTTCTTCTCCGGTGCGCAATATCGAGCCCCAAGGTCGGTCGTATGTAGTGCAACTCGAATCCGAATCGTTGCAAGCAGATGCAGTCATTTTGGCCAGTCCTGCCCGACACACTGCAGCACTTGTAGAACAGATCAGTAGCGAAACTTCGAAACAACTTCAGCAATTTGAGCATGCATCTGTGATCATGATTGCACTCACAATCCCACGCTCGCAATGGCCACAGCACCTCACCGGCACTGGTTATCTAGTGCCCAAACCAGTACAAACTGGCGTTACTGCAGTCTCGTTTGGTTCCAACAAATGGGCTCATTGGAAAACCGCCAGCGACGAAATGATCTTGCGCGTTTCGCTGGGCCGAGCCGGTGCGCCGATGCATCACCTTGATGACAAATCATTGCTTGAAGTTGCATTACGCGATCTACGTTTGCATCTTGGTTTTGATGCGACTCCCGCCAACATGCGATTCACAAGATGGATCGAATCGTTTCCCCAATACCGACCAGGACATGCATACAGAGTTGATGCACTTGACAAACAAATGCATACCTCGGCACCTGGTGTTGTGTTGGCTGGTGCAAGTT
>CANGZK010000098.1 GCA_947458565.1 Acidimicrobiaceae bacterium | reverse complement strand
GAGGCTCTTCGACATTTTTTCGCCTTCGGTATCAACAACAAATCCGTTATGCATCCAGTGCTGCGCAAATGTTTTACCAAGCGCAACTGCCTGAGCACGCTCGTTTTCATGGTGAGGAAAGCGCAAGTCAGCACCACCGCAATGCAGATCGAAACCTTCGCCAAGCAATTGCAAACTCATCACAACACATTCGCTGTGCCACCCGGGTCGACCTTCACCCCACGGCGATGGCCAACTTGGCTCGCCGGGTTTCGAAAACTTCCAGAGCGCAAAGTCTGCGGGGTGACGCTTTTGCGCGGCACCTAACACTTCGCGATCGCCTCCACCAGACAACATGTCTTCCAAGTTTTGATGAGCAAGTAATCCGTAATCTGGCACTGATGAAATGTCGAGATACACGCCGTCATCGGTTGCATACGCGCTGTCACTCGACATCAACTCGCCGATCATGTCGACCATCTCTTCTACAAATTCGGTTGCATGCGGAACATCGGTTGGTCGCAGCACACCCAACGCATGCATCGCATCGAACCACACTGTTTCGCACTTATGCGTGATTTCTGTCCATGGACGATTTTCACGATTTGCGCGGTCAATGATCTTGTCGTCGATGTCGGTGATATTGGAGACCAAACGCACCTCAACACCCGACCACTCCATATATCTACGCAGAATGTCGTAGACCAATGTGGCTCGGCCGTGGCCCAGATGCGGCGGGCCATAGACGGTAGGACCGCACAAATAGATGCCCAACTTGCCCGGCTCGCGCATTTTGAGTTCGCGCACATCGCGTGTCACGGTGTCATATAAGTGCAGCACGCACACAGCCTAGAGGCGCAGTTGTAGGCCAAGCAGTGGCTTGACCCAATACAGTTAATGCGCGATGACCGTGCCAGAAAAGCCCTCCCTCGACAATGTCGAAAGCAAGTTGATTGCTCAGTGGGATGCCTTGGGCACATACGCATTTGACCGCAAGGCCACTCGCGACAATGTCTTTGCGGTTGATACTCCTCCGCCCACCGTGAGCGGTTCGCTGCACATGGGCCATGTGTTCAGTTACACACATACCGACGCAGTCGCCAGGTTTTGGCGCATGCGTGGCAAAGCAGTTTTTTACCCCATGGGTTGGGACGACAACGGACTGCCAACCGAGCGTCGAGTACAAAATTTTTATGGTGTCTCATGCGACCCAAGCGTTGCTCATGATCCAAAATTTGTGCCGCCATTTCGTGGCGACGTACCAAAAGATCATCGCGCAGTAGCAATCTCTCGCCCAAACTTCATTGAGTTGTGCGAAGAACTCACTCATCAAGACGAAAAAGTTTTTGAAGACCTCTTCCGCCGACTTGGATTGTCGGTCGACTGGTCATTGTTGTACACCACCATCAGCGATCATGCGCGACGCACAAGTCAGGATGCGTTCTTGCGCAACTTGTCTCGTGGCGAGGCTTATGCGCAAGAAGCACCAACGTTGTGGGATGTGGATTTTGGAACTGCTGTTGCCCAAGCCGAATTAGAAGATCGCGAGCGTCCTGGTGCATTCCACGACATTTCTTTCGCACATGAGTCTGGTAGCGAAATACTGATCGCAACTACACGACCAGAACTCATTCCTGCTTGCGTTGCACTTGTTGCTCACCCAGACGACGAACGATACAAACCATTTTTTGGCACCATGGTGCGCACACCATTGTTTGATGTTGCAGTTCCTGTGCTTGCACACGAACTTGCACAGATCGACAAAGGTACGGGCATTGCGATGGTCTGTACGTTCGGCGATCTCACCGACGTTGTGTGGTGGCGCGAACTCAATTTGCCAACACGACCAATCATCGGCCGCGATGGTCGTATCTTGACGCAAGCACCAGACGGCATGACAAACCCTGCCGGTCTCGAGCACTATGCAGCACTTGCAGGCAAGTCTGTGAAGCAAGCACAAACCGCAATTGTTGAGATGCTGCGCACAAGTGGCGACTTGCACGGTGAGCCAAAACCACTCGTGCACCCTGTCAAGTTTTATGAAAAGGGAGATCGCCCACTCGAGATTGTGACAAGTCGTCAGTGGTACATCCGCAACGGCGGTCGCGATGCAGATTTGCGAGCAGCATTGCTGGCTCGTGGCGATCAGTTGACTTGGCATCCAGAATTTATGCAGCACCGCTACAGCAACTGGGTTGACGGACTCAACGGTGACTGGCTCGTGAGTCGTCAGCGTTACTTCGGCGTGCCTGTTCCGCTGTGGTATCGACTCAATGCTGCGGGTGAACCCGATTATTCAAACCCACTTGTACCCGATGCTTCGCGATTGCCAATTGACCCAAGCACAGACGTGCCAAGTGAATTCACAGAAGCACAGCGCGGTGTTCCGGGCGGGTTTGTTGGTGACGCCGATGTGCTCGACACGTGGGCAACATCGTCGCTGACGCCACAAATTGCTGGTCGCTGGCTCGACGATCCTGCAATGTTTAACAACGTGTTTCCAATGGATGTGCGACCACAAGGTCACGACATCATTCGCACATGGTTGTTTGCAACAACAGTTCGCTCTCACTTCGAGCACAATGTTGCTCCGTGGCGCAACGCTGCACTGTCGGGATGGATTCTGGATCCAGATCGCAAAAAGATGTCGAAGTCGAAGGGCAATGTTGTTACGCCAATCGATCTGTTTGAGCAATATGGCAGCGATGCTGTGCGCTACTGGGCTGCATCCGCCCGACCAGGAGTCGACACCGCATTTAGTGAAGACCAGATGAAGGTTGGACGCAAACTTGCAACCAAGTTGCTCAATGCAACAAAGTTTGTGTTGGGTGCCGGTGAAGTCAGTGCAGATGTTGTACCAACCGAACCACTCGACGTTGCAATGTTGCAGCGCCTCAGTGTTGTGATCAATGATGCGACCACTGCATTTGAAACATTTGATTACGCACGAGCGCTCGAGCGCACCGAATCATTCTTCTGGTGGTTCTGTGATGATTACCTCGAGCTCGTCAAGATGCGTGCATACGGCACTACCGATATTTCTGCCTCTGCTCGAGCTGCACTGCAACGTGCGCTCAGTGTCATGCAGCGATTGTTTGCACCACATATCCCCTTTGCCACCGAAGAAGTATGGAGTTGGTGGAAGCAGGGCTCAATCCACTTGGCGCAATGGCCAACGATTGCCGAGATCACCGGAGACACCAAACATATTGATGCCTTTGAGATGATGCTCGACAGCGCATGCAACGTAATCGGTGTCATTCGCCGCACCAAGACAGAAGCCAAACTCTCGCAACGTGCCGAAGTTGAGTTCACATCAGTGAGCGCAACTGACGCGCAAATTGCATTGCTCAAAGAGTGCATTGGCGACTTGCAAAACGCTGGTGTTGTGCCCGCCATTGAGTTTGTTGCCCATACAGCAGGCGACTCGGCTGCACATATTGCAACAACTGTTCGACTGGCCCCGGTCGCGGACACAAAATGAATCAGAAAAAAGCCGTTGCAAAACGTTATGCACGACCACGCTCTCACTACTGGGTACTGACTCTCAACATTGCTGTTGTCTTTTCACTGCTTGTTGCCGGAGTTGGCATGTTGTGGGCAAATAACCGCTTAAACGCACGACAAGTCGTTTCGCTCAATCGGGATCCAAATGGTCAACCAAGTACCGAAGCCGAAATCACTCCTTCCGATAGCTGGAACCTGACCGAAGGCGACCTTGCGTCCAAAAACTTTTTGCTCACCGGCTCGGACAACGGCAGTTGTGTAGACCCAGATTCTCCATATGCCGGCGCATTCGGCGACCGCACAAGCTTTGGCGAACGCGGTGACACGATCATGATTATTCGTGTTGATCCAAAAGACAATCATGCGGCTTTCTTGGCCTTCCCGCGCGACTTGTGGGTCAAAATTGCGGGGTCAACTCGAACCAACCGCATCAACACTGCATTTGATCGCAAAAACCCCAACAAGCTCGTTGACACGATCTACCAAAACTTTGGCATCAATATCGACCACTACGTCAACATCGACTTTTGTGCATTTAAGGAAATCGTTAATGCAGTAGGCGGTGTAAGTATTCCGTTTTTGTATGAGACTCGCGACAGCAAAACCGGTTTGTACGTGCCAGCACCCTCTTGCTTTGAGCTTTCGGGTGATCACGCACTCGCATACGTTCGATCTCGTTCTGGTTACTCATACTTTGACCCAGCATTAGGCAAGTGGATCAAAGATGGCACCGGAGATTTAGGGCGCATTAGTCGTCAGCAAGATTTTATTCGCCGTGCAATGCAGCGGGCGCTTGATAAGGGGTCGAGTAGCCCCACTGTTGCTAACAAACTTCTTAATGCCGCGCTCAAGAATGTAATTACCGATGATCAACTCACCCCAATTTCTTTGTTGCAACTCGCACAAGCTATGCGCGAACTCAACACCAGCGATATCCCTACGTACACAATTGCGGCAACTGGAGAGATGGTTGG
>CANGZK010000097.1 GCA_947458565.1 Acidimicrobiaceae bacterium | reverse complement strand
AGGTTTGATCTATCGCCCAGACGGTGCGGGCACCGCATTTGATCCGAAGTATCTCAATCTCACATCCGATTTGTATCTGTCGCTGAAAGGCAAGACAGAAATGCTTTCGTTTGGGCTGGATCTGTCGCAGACACCGATTGATGCAGTGAATCAAAGCTTTGGCAAGGGCATGATCTATGTCGGCCTTGTTGCGCTGCTTGCTGGTTTGTATTTTGTGCAACAAAAAATGGTTGCGTCGCGCACAGTAAGCCCAACGATGTCCGCCGGCCAAGCCAAATTAATGCAGTATTTGCCAGTAGTTTTTGCTGTTTTCCAGCTATTCCTTCCTACTGGTTTGATTTTCTATTACATGGTGCAGGCAATCATCCGCATCATCCAGCAGTTTTACATCACCAAACGTTTTTATGGACACGATTCGTCATTGGGACGCCAAGCACAAGCTGCGAGCGCCCAAGCACGTGACATGAATCAAAAAGATAAAAAAGATAACAAGAAAGAAATCAAGCCTGCAGCAAATCCTGATGCGCCGTTTTCGAGCAAGCGCGTCACTCCCCCTAAGGGAAAATCTTCTGGCACTTCGCGACGTCCGCAAGCTCCAGGAAAAAATCGAAGTGGTTCGGTTGCTCGCCGTCCAAAACCATAATTTAATTATTCGCCACATCAAATAAGTAACGAGGAAATGTATGGAATGGGTAGAAACAACTGCTGACACACTTGAAGCAGCAAAAAATTTGGCACTCGATCAGTTGGGTGTTTCAGAAGAAGATGCCGAGTTCGATGTTCTTGAAGAACCGAAACCAGGTTTGTTCGGACGCACACGCGGTGAAGCACGTGTGCGCGCACGAGTTCGCCCAACAGCGCCAAGGTCAAAACCAGAACGCCGCGATCGCGGCCCAAAGCGCGCAACCGGCAAAGAAGGCGATGCGCCGAAGGGTCGCCGCGGGCCAAAGTCGGCAGCCGGGTCAGATCGACCACGCCGCGAGCCACGTAAAGCATCAGATACCGAGCGCGCACCGCGTCCGGAAGGTCCTCCAGTAGATCCAGCCACTGTGAGTGCTGCTGCGACCACATTTCTTGAAGGAATGTTGACTGCTGCTGGCCTGGTTGGTCAAGTGACATCCACGCTGAATGGCGAAGATATTGATATCAACGTCTTGGGCGATGATGTCTCTGTATTCGTTGGTCAGCGCGGTGCCACATTGATGGCCGTGCAAGACCTGACTCGCGTAGTGAGCCAGCGCCGCCTTGGCGACCATGACACCCATATGCGTGTTGACATTGGTAGCTACCGTGAGCGCCGCCGCGAGGCTTTGAGCCGTTTTGCGCTGAAGGTCGCAGACGACGTTATTGCCACCGGTCAACCACGCGTGCTTGAACCAATGAACTCTGCCGACCGCAAGATTGTGCACGATGCCCTCGTTAACTCGACCGGCGTGAGCACGCATTCGCAAGGCCAAGACCCGCATCGTCGGGTAGTGGTTGCGTTGGCCGAAGCCGCCGAATAGCTGAATAGCCCAGTAGGCACCGGGCTTATACAATAAAGCCCGTAATATGAAGCCCGTATCATGAGGCCCGCAGACCACCCTGGACTTCGCCGTATCTTCGGCGAGGCCCAAAAAATAGGAGCATTGGGGTCTGCCCCCCTGTCCGAGATTATTGAACACGCGGCGTCCTTTGCCGAGGCTTTGCCCATTGGAGTCACATCCTGCGTTGATTTGGGTAGCGGGGCAGGAGTTCCTGGTTTGGTCATTGCCGTTGTTCGCCCAGAAATCCGGATGACCTTGATTGACCGCCGCGCCAAGCGCACGGACACACTGCTTCGTTCGGTGCAATCGTTGGGGATTCAAGACCAGGTCGAAGTGGTCTGTGGCGACGTTGAGGTGCTGCGAATCCAGGACCGCTTTGCCCATGCTTTTGATGCTGCCTGCGCCCGAGGGTTTGGTCCCCCACTCCAAACCCTGCAATGGGCCGTCGGTTTGGTGAAGTTGGGCGGGTATGTCGTTGTGAGCGAACCGCCACCCGGAAGCCCAGACCGCTGGGCCGATATAGACCTGGGAAGCCTTGGGGTTTCCTCCCCAACCAGGCTTGGGCCGGTCGCATTGTTCCACGTGGAACATATTTAGACTCCGAAGATCCAATTCCGACCCCGAATGTTCCACGTGGAACATTCCTGACGGAGTTGACCATTACCCAGTCTGTGTCCCGAATCCGTATCCCCCGTTGGTTGGTCAGCCCTCGGTAGAATATAAGGGATATGAATACGGCACAAACCACTCCGCACCCGGTCCCACGGGTGATTGCCATGGCCAATCAAAAGGGTGGCGTGGGTAAAACGACAACCACCATCAATATGGGTGCCTGTCTGGCCGAACAGGGATATCGAGTACTTATTGTCGACCTGGATCCGCAGGGCAATGCGTCGACTGGGCTGGGTTTGAACACCCGCGAGATGGAAACCAGTGTGTACGACGTATTGCTTCACGACACCCCAATGGAAGACTGTCTTGAGCCCACCGCCGTTCGGAATCTTTTTGTTGCTCCATCCAATCTTGATCTAGCCGGTGCCGAAATTGAGCTAGTGCCTGCCATGGGTCGCGAAACCCGACTGAAAAAGGCGATTGAGTCCGTGTTGGACCAATTTGATTACGTCTTGATTGACTGTCCGCCATCGCTTGGTCTGTTGACTGTCAATGGTCTGACCGCCGCACGCGAAGTAATCGTGCCGATTCAGTGCCAGTACTACGCGCTTGAGGGTTTGGGCCAATTGCTGCGCAACGTCGACTTGGTGAGCCAAAACCTCAACCCAAACTTGGCTGTGAGCACCATTATCTGCACCATGTTTGATACCCGTACCAAGCTGTCTGCCGATGTCGTGAACGAAGTGCGTGAACACTTCGGCGACAAAGTATGCCAAACGGTCATTCCGCACACCGTGCGTCTTGCCGAGGCTCCATCGCATGGCAAGCCAATTACCACATTCGACTCCAACTCGGCTGGCGCAAAGGCCTACCGAGCAGTTGCATTGGAGGTGAGTGGTGGCGCGCCGCAGCGGATTGGGTAAAGGATTAGACGCACTCATCCCCACTAACCGAAATACTGGAACTACCACAAGTGGTACAAGTACCAGTGACGGTACAAACACAGAATCAGCAACAGGGCTTAAAGACATCCCTGTAAATACAATTGATCCAAACCCAAATCAGCCACGCGTACATTTTGATGAAGCATCACTTGCGGAATTAAGCGCGTCAATATCGGCAATTGGTGTGCTGCAGCCAATCTTGGTGCGCCCAGACGAAAACGGTCGATACCAATTGATAGCGGGCGAGCGCCGCTGGCGTGCTGCATCACGTGCTGGATTGCAAATGATTCCAGCAATTGTGCGAGTAACTGATGACGTTTCGTCAGTTGAGCAAGCACTTGTAGAGAACTTGCATCGTCAAGATCTCACACCTCTTGAAGAAGCTGCTGCGTACCAGCAACTACTCGAAGACTTCAACATGACACACGAGCAAGTCGCAAGCAAGGTGGGCAAAAGTCGTTCAGCCATCACCAACGCATTGCGACTACTCGGCCTCCCACCATCCATTCAGTCGTTGCTGGCCGATGGACGATTGTCGGCAGGTCATGCAAAAGCGTTGCTTGGAACCCCAGATCGTTCGCTACAAGAGCAGCTCGCAAAGCGCGCAGTCGAGATGGGTTGGACTGTTCGGGGTGTTGAAGAGGCAGTTCGAGATAGCCAACCCGCAACAACCACTTCAGGCGGGGGAGCGGGTCTCGGTACAGCAGGCAAGTCAACTGGAAAATCAACCGCTTCAACCGGAGCAAAGACCACCACGTTGCGGCCACCAGGATTACTCGAACTCGAAGGTCTGCTTGCCGAGCACTTACAAACCTCGGTTGGTGTGACCATGAGTGGCAAGCACGGCAAAGTGACTATTGATTTTGCTGACCTCGAAGATCTTGAGCGGATCTACCGACTCATGACCGAAGGGCCCCCATCAGAGGACTAGTCAGTGGATTAACTAGCGCTCGAAAAACTCTACGTCTCACGTGGAGCATGAGCGTAAACCACTACTTGACAGTCCTCACAGACTGTGCACAAACCTGTGGATAACCCGAGAAACGGTTACTCAGTAATGCTTTGAGGGGCGAACCAATCACTGATTGCCGCAGCAACGGCAGTGGCGACGACATCGGTTTCGGACTGGTGGCTCTGCCCAAAAATGCACAAAACAGCCGGCATTCGCGTCGCTCGCAAGACGGGTAGGCGCATACCTCGAACTGCCAATTGACCAAAGCCAACTTGGCCAAGTTGTGCAGCGATGGACTCGGCCAATAGACGACCCCCCGGCGAGATGAAGCCTTCAGTTTCATAAAAAACAATGTCGTGGTGCTGTGCCGATGACGCCGCAATACCCACATAGACATCTGCTTGAAAACTATTGGCGGACGTTGCGTGCAACGTTGGATCTGGTT
>CANGZK010000096.1 GCA_947458565.1 Acidimicrobiaceae bacterium | reverse complement strand
CAGTAAGCACCCAGCCCGTTCCGCCAGAATTTTCAGTTCGGGCATTGCACTTGCTTCTACGCTTGGCATCAGCTCGGCCTACACCATTGCTGCGCAAGCAAAAACTACGGGAAATCCTGTTCAGAACAACTCGATCTTGGCTCTCCCACAAAATGTTTTGGCAACAGTTCCTGCAACAAACGCAATCGCTGCACCAACACAGCCCGCATCTGCAGCAACTGCTGCACCCACAAGTCAGGCACCTGTTGTTGTCAACATTGCACCGCCTGCGCCACAAGCACAGTGGACTGCCCCAGCAACGACTGGTTCCAAATAGTTTCAATGTCCACTCTTACCCAGGAAGTTTTCGACTGCATGGGTAACACCGCCGACTTAACAGTCGTCGGTGACCCATCGCTTCTTGGAGTAGCACGGGTTCGGCTTGAGCAACTTGAGCAACGCTGGAGTCGATTTATCTCTTCAAGTGATATCTGCGCTCTCAATCAATCAAAGGGCGCTGCAATATCCGTACATCCCGACACGATCACACTTGTTCGTTATTTGGTTGATGCACAGCGATTAACAAATAGATTTTTTGATCCCACACTGTTACCTTCACTCGTGCAACTCGGCTATGCGCGGTCGATGACCAATGCTTCATTAGTCACCCAATTAGATGGAAGTTTGCGATGGGGCGAACCACTTGCTTCCACGACAATTGATATCGAAAATTCCACAGTCACTCTTCCCATTGGTCTCACTCTTGACCCGGGTGGGCTTGGTAAAGGTCTGGCGGCCGACATTGTTGCATCTGAGTTGCGTGAGCTTGGAGCTGAAGGCGTATGCATCAGCCTTGGCGGCGATATTCGTTGCGCCGGCACTGGTCCAATTAATGGTGCATGGACTATCCCAGTGGGATCACCATTTCCTTCGGCCGAAATACTTGGTACTGCCACTCTGTTTGACGGTGCCATCGCAACATCATCGCTCGATGCAAAGACCTGGTCATTTGACAACACAGACATGCATCACGTGTTGAACCCGAAGACTGGTCTTCCGCTGCAGAGATTGCCCGATCAAGTTGTTCAAGCAACGGTTATCGGAGCCGAAGCCGTATGGGCTGAAGTCTTTGCAACAGTCGTACTTGTTGCTGGGGTTGTGGAAGGCTTCACCCAGGTTGAAGCCGCTGGCCTCGCTGCACTTGCAGTGTTTGCAGACGGACGATGCCTTGAAAGTTCTCGCTGGAAGGAATACACGAAATGACAAATCAACAATTTTGGTGGCACCTTGCCCGCGCGTCAGGAATTGTTACCTGGGGTTTGTTAACAGCCTCGGCACTTTGGGGCGTGCTGCTTTCTACAAGGTTGCTCAAGCCTTACGACCGGCCAGCATGGTTGCTCGACTTGCACAAGTGGTTGGGCACACTCACCCTCTTGGGTACTGGGCTGCACATGGCCGCAATTGTTGGCGACTCGTACGTACATTTTGGAACAGCAGATGTATTTGTTCCATTTGCTTCAGATTGGAAAACAATTGGTGTGGCATGGGGAATCATTGGTTTCTACTTGCTGGTTGCAGTCCAAGTTTCATCTTGGCTAATGAAGAAAATACCAAAACCACTTTGGAGATCTATCCACTACACGAGTTATGGACTTTTCGTTACGGTCTCTCTTCACTCTCTTACTGCAGGAACTGATCGCTCTAATACCCTCTTCCAAGCTCTTGCAGTTGCCTTGGTCACATTGATGGTGGCAGCAACTTCAATTCGAATCCTCTACGCAGGTAAACCTAAAACTCGTGACGTTCTGAGTGCTGCAAGAGTTTCTCCACCCACAGAATAGGTCGCGATGATTTATGCGCTTATTTGCGGCGCTTGATAACGATGACAGCAAATCGAATGAGTGCAAGGCCGATAACGGCAATCACGACGTATTGGAAGATTCCTACATATTCACCAACTGCATCCCAGTTGTCACCAAGTATGGCTCCAGCGCCGATCAACACAATATTCCACACTGCGCTACCAATAAATGTGTAAAGGGCAAATGGAACAATCTTCATGCGTCGGAATCCTGCGGGAATTGACACGATGGACCGAATAAGCGGCACACACCGACCAACGAGCACGGCTGTTGTTGAACGTCGGTCAAACCACTCTTCAGCACGAGTGAGGTCTGATTCTTTTACACCAAACCATTTGCCAAACCGAACTACAAAATGCCTGAGGCGATCTGGTCCGATAGCCCACGAGATGTAATACAAGATGAGCGCCCCAAGTACCGAACCAATGGTTGCGGCAAGAATCATGACAACGACTGAAGCATCGCCACGCTGCGCAACGAAGCCGGCAAACGGCAAGACAATTTCGGATGGAATTGGTGGGAAGAGATTTTCAACAATTACAAGAATTGCTACACCGAGGTATCCGAGTGACTCGATGACATCTTGCACCCAAGTAGCAAGACCACTCAACATATTGATGATCGCGAATTAATCGCGGCTGATTTCTTTGCGGCTCTTGAACTTGGACGCACGGTAGTCCTTGTTCATCAGCGCAATCACGTCAACTGAGATTTCTTTTGGACACGCTGCCGAACACTCACCGTGATTGGTGCACGAACCAAAATGCTCATCCATGGTTTCGACCATCGCTTCGGCACGCTTATAACGCTCTGGCTGACCCTGTGGCAAACGATTGAGGTGCGCGATCTTGGCGCCGGTAAACAAACTGGCTGCGCCATTTGGACACGCTGCAACACATGCGCCACAACCAATGCACTGTGCAGAATCCATTGCGGCATCGGAAACTGGTTTTGGCACTGCGATGAGGTTGCCATCTGGGGCACCGCCGGTAACTGCGGTGATGTAGCCACCAGCTTCAATAATGCGGTCAAGCGGCGAACGATCAACCATCAAGTCTTTGATGATTGGAAACGCTGCTGCACGCCATGGCTCAACCACAATCGTGTCATTGCTCTTGAAGGAGCGCATGTGCAACTGACAGGTGGTGGTTGCGCGCTGTGGTCCGTGGGCAACACCGTTGATCATGAGCGAACAAGTGCCACAGATACCTTCACGACAGTCGTGATCAAACACCACTGCTTCTTGGTTGTCACTGATCAATTGCTCGTTGAGCACATCAAGCAACTCCAAGAATGATGCCTCATCGCTGATCTCGGCAACTTGGTGTGTCTCGAAACGTCCAGCGTCTTTCGGACCACTCTGGCGCCAAACCTTGAGGGTGAGATTCTTTAGATGGCTCACTTGTAACTCCTTGTTGCGAGGTGCGCATTTTCGAACACAAGTTCTTCAACGTTGCGCTTCGGATTCATCGGGTCACCTGTCCACTCAAATGCCGCGACATGACAGAACTTCTCGTCATCGCGTTGGGCTTCGCCCTCTGGTGTTTGGTACTCGGAGCGGAAGTGTGCGCCACAGCTTTCTTCGCGTGCAAGTGCGTCTTGACACATTGCCATGCCCAGCTGGAAGAAGTCATCAACACGTCCAGCCTTCTCGAGTGTCTGGTTGGTTGTTTCACCTGTGCCAGTAACACGCAAATCGGTTTTGAATTCGTTGTACAAGGCCGGCAAATCTGACAGTGCTTCTTGCAATCCCTCTTTGGTTCGCTCCATGCCGCACTTATCCCAAATGATTTTGCCAAGTTCGCGATGGAACCAATCTGGCGAACGCTTGCCCTTGGTGCTGAGGTAACCAGCAAAACGATCTTTCGCTTGTTTTTCTGCTTCTTTAAATGCAGGGTGATCGATACCCGGCATTGTCTTGCCCAACAATGGAGCGAGTCCGCTGCTGATCGTGGATGGCAAGACGAAATATCCATCTGCAAGACCTTGCATCAGTGCCGACGCACCAAGACGGTTTGCGCCGTGATCGGAGAAGTTTGCTTCGCCCGCTGCATACAAACCAGGAATGTTTGTCATCAACTCGTAGTCGACCCACAAGCCACCCATTGTGTAGTGCGTTGCTGGGTAAATACGCATTGGTGTCTTGTATGGGTCTTCGCCAGCGATGCGCTCGTACATTTCGAACAAGTTGCCATAGCGCTCTTTAACGACATCGAGACCAAGACGCTCAATGGCTGCAGCAAAGTCGAGGTTGACGCCATTCTTCAATGGCCCAATGCCCTGACCTTTGTCAACAAGACGCTTTGCTGCTCGCGAGGAAATGTCACGCGGTGCCAAGTTGCCATAGCTCGGGTACAAACGCTCAAGGATGTAGTCGCGCTCAGCTTCTGGAACCTGTGCAGCTGGACGGGTTTCGTCTGGATTCTGCGGCACCCAAACACGACCGTCGTTACGCAACGACTCTGACATGAGTGTCAACTTTGACTGCGTGGGGTCGCTTTGTGGAATACAGGTCGGGTGAATCTGCGTGTAGCACGGGTTTGCGAATGTCGCACCCTTGCGGTGTGCACGCCAGGCAGCGGTGACGTTGCACGCCATTGCATTGGTCGACAAGAAGAACACGTTTCCGTAGCCACCAGTTGCCATGACCACTGCGTGCGCCGAATGTGAAACAACTTCACCGTTCACCAAGTCGCGGGTGACAATGCCGGCGCATCGGCCTTCAATGGTGACGACGTCAACGAGTTCGGT
>CANGZK010000095.1 GCA_947458565.1 Acidimicrobiaceae bacterium | reverse complement strand
GAGCGGAGCGATAAAGAAATACGTCTGGCCGCTGAATTCTTGCGATTGTGGGTCGGCGCGACCACCGACGACACTTGTTGATACCGCCATCAGCAATCCCAGCAGCAAAGCTCCTGAGTCGCCCATAAAAATTCGTGCAGGATTGAAATTGAAAGGCAAAAAGCCGAGACAAATTCCAAGTGTGATGATCGCAATCAGTGGCCCGATGTTTGGTTCAGATAACAAGCCGACATCTCCAAGGTGTTTGCTGTACACAAAGAACGCCGCAGCAGCGATTGCGACAATGCCACCAGCGAGGCCATCAAGTCCGTCAATCAAGTTGATCGACTGCGTCATTCCCAACAACCAAAAAACAGTGAACAACGGAATCCAGTCATTGGGCAGAACGAACACATCAAGAAATGGAACGCGAAAGAAAAACATGGTGACACCGAATGTGACGAGCGCAAGTGCTGCAACAACCACTCCAGTAACTTTCATCGGTGCTGACACTTCGCGAATGTCATCAACAATTCCTAAAGCAAATACCACTACTGCCGCAATGAGCACCCCAATGAGTTCAGAGTTGTTTTGAAACAAACCAGAAAAGCGATCCATCTGCGAGGCAAGACCGAGCGATGCAAGTAATCCAACAAAAAAAGCAATTCCACCTACATCTGGTGTTGCAACCGGATGCGATCGTCTTTCGTCGGGTTCCGCCATCCAACCTTTTTGGCGAGCGACATATGCAACAACCGGAGTCGTTGCTGCAGTGACTACAGCGGCACACCCTCCAACTATTAGATAGCCACTGAGATCAATCACAAATTATTTCTTGACAGTTGGATACACCGGAAACTTGGCGCACAATGCGGCAACTTTTGCACGAACTTCTGCGACAATCGCAGGATCATTCCGTCCACGCAAAGTTGTCGCAATGTATTCCGCGATCAATGGCATTTCTTTTTCGGTCATCCCCTGCGTGGTCACCGATGGAACACCGATTCGCACGCCAGAAGTAACAAATGGGCTACGAGGATCATTTGGAATGTTGTTTTTATTCAGCGTGATGCCTGCTTGATCAAGCACCAACTGTGCTTCTTTGCCCGTCAATTCGCTGTCAAAGGGCTGCAAATCAACGACCATCATGTGGGTGTCGGTGCCACCAGAGACAAGCCTGAAGCCCTGATGCGCCAATGCTTCCGCGAGTGCCGAAGCATTCTTGACGATTTGGTGGGCATACACCTTGAAGCTCGGCTGCAGAGCTTCATGAAATGCAACTGCTTTGCCGGCGATTGCATGCTGAAGTGGGCCGCCCTGACTGCCGGGAAACACTGCTTTATCAATAGCCGCAGCGTGTTCTGCAGTTGTGAGAATGCAACCACCACGAGGACCGCGCAAAGTTTTATGAGTTGTAAACGTCACGACATCGGCGAATGGAACTGGGTTTGGGTGTGCGCCACCGGCCACCAGACCAGCAATGTGGGCGATGTCGAACATCATCAACGCACCAACTTCATCGGCAATTGCTTTAAACGGCTCTGGCTCGAGTCGGCGTGGATACGAAGTTGTTCCGGCAACAATCATCTTCGGACGATGCTCAAGTGCCAACTCGCGAATTTGATCAAAATCTAAACGCTCATCGGTATCGCCAACGCGGAACGATTTGAAGTTGTACAGAATTCCACTCGCATTAACGGGAGACCCGTGAGTGAGGTGACCACCGTGGTCGAGGCTCAAACCAAGAATGGTGTCACCAGGCTTTACCAAACCTAAATACACAGCCATGTTGGCGCTTGCACCCGAGTGCGGTTGCACGTTTGCGTGATCGGCCCCAAAAAGTTTTTTGACCCGTTCAATTGCAAGCGCTTCAATCTTGTCGACGACCGCATTGCCACCGTAATAACGCTTCGTTGGATAGCCCTCTGCATATTTATTTGTGAGCACTGAGCCAGTTGCTTCCATGACGTCGGGTGACGTGAAGTTTTCGCTTGCGATTAACTGCAAGCCAGTGATTTGACGATTGTTCTCTTCGTCGATGTATCCAAAAGTTTCGGTGTCGCGGGATGTTTGAGATGGCCAAGGCATTATCGGTTTCCTTCTTGTTCTTCGATTTCGGTTAATTGTGCAACTCTTCGGTCATGACGTCCACCTTCAAAAGGTGTTGTGAGAAATACGTTCAAAATTTCATCTGCAAGTTCAAAGGTGACTACTCGCCCACCCATCGACAACACGTTTGCATTGTTATGTGAGCGTGCCATTTCTGCGAGGTAAACGTCATTGCACAGCGCAGCGCGAACGCCACGAACTTTATTGGCCGCAATCTGTTCGCCTTGCCCACTTCCGCCCAGCACGATGCCCATGTCGGCTTTGCCATCACGCACCGCACGACCAACCTCAGCACAAATTGGCGGGTAGTCAACCGATTCGGTGGAATGTGTGCCGTGGTCGTCAACTTTGTGACCGGCTTTTGTCAAAACATCAACCAGGTGTGCCTTGAGTTCGAAACCTGCGTGGTCGGAACCAATTGCAATCGTGCGTATCTGTGGGCTATTCACTGCGCACGATCCTAGATCACGAGCAACCCAGCCAATACTTTGCTTTTTTAATGAGATATATACAGTTGAACGAGTGACATCTGGCCAGAACAAGATTGACCCACGCACCCCGATCCTTGTTGGGCAAGCACAAGTCGCGCAACACGAGGACCAACTCGCGAATGCTGCGGGCCCAATCGAATTAATGTCGCAGGCCGTTCGTGAAGCTTTTGCCGATGCTGACGTGCGCATTGAGAGCTCAAGGAATTCTTTGACAATTGATGCACTTCGTGTCGTTCGATCGCTCTCGACAAGAAACACCAACCCCGGTCGCGATATTGCTTCGACGCTTGGGATCGATGCAAACGAATACGGACTCACACCTCATGGTGGCAACATGCCGCAATATTTGGTGAATAGTGCCGCATTGCAGATACGCGATAACGGCGCTCAAATGATCGTGTTGACAGGCGGTGAATCATTTCGGTCTCGCCGACGAGCACGCGCAGCGCAAATGACATTGCCGTGGATGGAAATGCACGATGGCGAAGCACCAACTGCACTTGGCGAAGACCTCGTGATGAATCATGAAATTGAATTGGCCCACAACATCATGTTGCCGATTGAGATCTACCCGATGTTTGAAACCGCGTTGCGTTATCGCGACAAACGAACAGTCGCAGAACACCAAAAACACATCAGCGAACTGTGGTCACGCTTTAGCGGTGTTGCCGCCACCAACCCACATGCATGGATTCAACAGAAGTACACCGCAGAAGCTATTCGTACACCGACGCAAGATAACAGAATGATTGGCTTTCCGTACACAAAGTTGATGAACTCAAACAATGATGTCGACATGGCTGCAGCACTGGTGATGTGCTCGGTTGAGCGCGCCGAAGCTCTTGGTATCGCTCGCGACAAATGGATTTTTCTGCACGCCGGAACAGACTGCCACGAACACAACTTCGTTTCACACCGCTATTCCTTTACTGACACACCTGCGATACGCATCGGTGGTCAACGTGTGCTCCAACTGGCACAAAAGTCAATCGACGAAATCGAGAATATCGATCTCTATTCATGCTTCCCTTCTGCCGTGCAACTTGGCGCAGAATCACTTGGTGTTTCTCTCGACCGTCAACTCACTTGTACTGGCGGGCTCTCGTTCGCCGGCGGACCTTTCAATAACTATGTGATGCACGCAATTGCAACGACCATGACAAAGTTGCGCGAAAACACACAAGAAACCGGCTTAGTTTGGGCCAACGGTGGTTATGCAACAAAACATGCATTTGGTGTGTACGCAACGACACCACCGCAACATGGATTCAAGCATGAGTCGCCACAAAGCGAAGTCGACTCGCTACCCCGTCGAGAAGTTGCAACCGCAATTGACGCTCAGGGTTCAGCCACCGTCGAGGCATACAGCGTGATGCACGATCGCACCGGTGCTCCCGAAAAAGTACGTGCCGCTGTTCTTTTGGCTGATGGTCGACGAGCTTGGGCAACGAGCGACAACACACAACTTGGTCAAGACATGTGTGAAACCGAGTGGGTTGGCAAAACCATCACACTTGATGCAACCGGCGATATCAAGATCGGATAACCGACTTTGTCGAAAATCACCGATACATTTCCGCGACAGTTTGCTCGCACACAACGACTCACACTTGGTGAGCCACGCAACATCGTTGTATCGCCAGATGGAGTTCGAGTTGTGTACTGCAGATCGCTTGGCGGTTCAGATTCGGTGAACTCTCTGTATGTATTAGACGTAGCCACATCGGTGGAAACCTGTGTTGCCGACATGGTTGCACTGCATGCAAACAACAAGTCGGCTGGTGACTCACAAATCGATACTGCAGCAGAGCAGGCACGGCGCGAACGTGCTCGCGAAGGTGCATCAGGAATCGTTGGATACTCGTGCGACCAACAAGTGCTCAACGCTGCGTATTGCGTTGCCGGAAAACTCTTTGTGACCAACCTTGTTACCGCAAAAACCCAACAAATCAACACGTCAGAAGCAGTCTTTGACCCACGAATAAGTCCAGATGGAAAGCACATTGCATACGTGCGCGATGGAAAATTGTGTGTCTGTGACTTG
>CANGZK010000094.1 GCA_947458565.1 Acidimicrobiaceae bacterium | reverse complement strand
CGGTACCACCAAAGTCGGTGAGGTTTGTAAAGAAGTCTGTCTTACCTTTTGATGAGCCACCACCTGGGTTCGCATAGGTAACGGTATGTCCCGATGCCTTTGTGTACTCAACTGATGCCGAAGCTTGGAATGACTGCGGGAAAGTTGCGCCCGAACCACTGATGCTTTCTGCCGATGCCATGGTGGCAACTGACATGCTGCCAACAACAACGAGTGCTGTGGTCGCAATTACTTTGCGGAAACTTTTCATGAACTCCTCCGAGTTTTTTATGGGTGATCTTGCTTACGGAGGAAACTTATAAAATGCAGGTATTCATTGGGTAGCGACCCGTCAAACTACAAGTAGCAAGTAGATGAACTCTTCGTGAACGACTCAGCCGAACTTGCCCTGCACATAATCTGCAGTTCGGGTGTCGGTTGGGTTGGTAAACATCTTGCGTGTTGCATCTGCTTCGACCAATACACCTGGGCCACCATCAGACAAAAAGAATGCACAGTAATTAGACACGCGAGAAGCCTGTTGCATGTTGTGTGTCACGATCACCACAGTGATCTTTTCTGCCAATTCATGAATGGTCTCTTCGATACGCAGCGTCGAGCCTGGGTCGAGTGCAGAGCATGGCTCATCCATCAACAAGATGGTTGGCTCAACGGCGAGCGAACGAGCGATGCACAAGCGCTGTTGCTGACCACCGGAAAGCGATCCACCTGACGCATCCAATCGATCCTTTACTTCTTTCCACAGACCAGCCCGAGAAAGACATTTTTCAACAATTTCGTCGTGATTGCTGACCTTGAGGTTTGCGAGCTTGATGCCAGCCAAGACGTTTTCTTTGATCGTCATTGCAGGAAAAGGATTTGGCTTCTGAAACACCATGCCTACTTTGAGGCGCATTGCCGCTGCATCAACATCTGGCGAATAAATGTCTGACCCATTCATGAGTACTTCGCCAGCCATGGCAGCACTTGGAATGAACTCGTGCATGCGGTTGAGCATGCGCAAAAATGTTGATTTGCCACAACCAGACGGCCCAATCAACCCGGTCACACTGCGTTCTGGAAACTGCAAATTGATATCACTCAGTACATGGTGTGATCCAAACCATGCGTGAAGTCCACGGGTCTCAAGACCAAGTGATCGTTCTGCGACTGCTGTTATGCCAGATGTGGAAATTTCGTTCATGATGATTCCATTTTCTTTCGAGGTTTTTGATTCAGTTCCTACTTGATTCACGACTATTACCTTTTGTCCTTGCCGCCCAGACGACGAGCAGTAACGAACAATGCAAGAACTATGAGCATCAAAACTAATGAACCACTCCATGCTCTGTTGAGTGAGTATTCGGTTCCAATCTGCAACATACCGAATACATACATCGGCATTGACGCAATCGGCCCATCAAATGGATTGAATTTAAATGCATTATTCGATAGTGCTGTCAGGATCAATGGTGCTGTCTCGCCAACAACTCGAGCGACACCAAGAATTGCTGCCGTGGTAAGACCGCTGCGCACTGTGGGCAAAACCACCATGAGCGAGCTACGCCACTGTCGTGCACCAAGCGCATAGCTTGCAGCGCGCAAATCTTCAGGCACCAACTTGAGCACTTCTTCGGCAGTTCGTGCGACCGTAGGAAGCATCAACACGGAGAGGGCAAGTGCGCCTGCAAAACCACTAAACGATCCAGTAACTGAAATCACCGTTGTATAGATAAACAAACCAGCAACGATCGAGGGAACACCACTCATCGACTGAATTACGAAACGAACCACTCGAGTGAGTCGACCACGAACTTCCGTGAGATACACACCGCTCAAAATTCCAAGCGGCAATGTAATTATCGTTGCAATGAGCACCATCAACATTGATCCGATAATCGCATGGCCGATGCCACCCATGTTCAGCTCGTCGTCAGGTGTCGTTACGCGCATGTCGCGGACGAGAAATCCAAAATACAAGCCTTGGAAACCTTTGGTGATCAGGCTGAAAAAGATCGACATCCATGGCGCGAATGCAACTACAGCACCAGCACCAATCACGGTCGAGACAATGGCATTTGTAGATTTCGCCTTACCAATTCCTCGCGAACGAAAAATCGTTAGCAGCAACACTTCGATGAAAAACACCAGCGCAAAACCATCCGGGCCAGCGACCCCAGAGACCATCACGATTGCATATGCCACAACCGCAAGTGCCAAATAGACCAAGGCATCACGACGCTGCTCAACGCGAGGCTTGTGCCACGGCTGAGTTGGCGTTGCGTCGACTACGTGAATAGCAAGATCGCTGGTGGTACTCATGATTGAGCCTTCGCGGTGCGCTGCACTACCGCTGTAGCAGCCATATTGACCGTAAGAGTAAGCAAAAACAACACAAACCCAGCTGCAAGCAGTGCCTTCAATTCATATGGAGTTGCTTCACCAAACTTCGTTGCAATGAGCGATGCGATATTGCCACCCTCTGATTCGAGAATATTGAAGTTGTATTTGAACACAAGATTCAAAAGCAAATACACCGCAACTGTTTCGCCTAGCGCGCGACCAAGACCGAGCATCGCACCACCTACAACACCGCTGCGGCCATATGGCAAGACCACTGCCCGAATTGCTCCCCAGCGTGTGCCACCAAGCGCGTAACACGAGTCGACAAGCTCGCGCGGGGTGCGTGAATACACCTCACGAGAAACAGAAGTAATGATTGGGACAATCATTGCTGCCAATACAAGACCAGCAATAAATGGCGATCGACCAAAAATGTCAAGCTCATTTTTGAACAATGGAAACCAACCGAGATAATTACTTGTAAGGGCAGCCCACCTTTCACCCATTGATGAAAAAACTTGAACACCCCACAAACCAAAAAACAAAGACGGAATTGCTGCAGCCAAGTCAAGCATCGACACAAGCGTGCTCTTAATTTTTGATGGCGCAAAAAACTCTATGTACAAGGCGCCAGCAATTGAAAGCGGCACCGCAAAGAAGAGCGCGATTAAGGACGTAACGATGGTTCCGGCAAGCATCGGTCCGATCGAAAATTCGGCAGGAAGTACCCCATCTTCGCTTCCAGCAGTCCAATTTGTGCCAGTCACAAATTTGGTACCCATGTCGCGAAAGATTTCAACACCTCGCGCAAATAGAAACAACCCGATGAGAGCTAAGACCAGCAGAGATGTAACAGCACCTGCCGTAACAATGCGACGAAAAATGCGGTCACCCAGCGAGTACACAACATGCATCTCGCGCTTTTGCGGCACGATTTGAGGCGCAGAAATTGGACTGGGTTGACTCACCTCAAAAGTGTGTCAGTGCCAGGTAATCCCTAGATGATCGCTAGATGAACAAGGGGTGAACATCCCCAAAGTCTCAAGCCTTGGCGGCTTTGAAACCCTCTTCCAAGTCGGCCAAAATGTCATCAATTGTCTCGAGACCGACCGACAAGCGCACCAGGCCTGGAAATACTCCCGTTGACTTTTGCTCTTCTGGAGTCAGCTGGCTGTGGGTGGTTGAGGCTGGGTGGATCACGAGACTGCGCACATCACCGATATTGGCAACGTGGCTGTGCAATGTGAGACCCGCAACAAACTTCTGGCCGGCTTCGACGCCGCCTTTGATGTTGAATGCAAGCACGGAGCCATAGCCCTTGCCCTTGCCGTACTTCTTTGCACGCTCGTGCCACTTGCTGGTGGTGAGGCCGGCATAGAACACTTCTTCAACCTGTGGATGCTTAGCCAAGAACTCACCAACTTTTTGTGCGTTAGCCCAGTGGCGATCCATGCGGAACGACAATGTCTCGAGACCTTGCAAGAAGTTGAATGCATTGTCCGGAGTAGTTGCCATACCCAAGTCGCGCAACATCTGCACGCGAGCTTTGATGATGAACGAACCGTGACCAAGAGCTGGCCAATATGCAAGACCGTGGTACGACGGATCTGGCTCGGTGAAGTTTGGAAACTTGTCGTTTTGACCGAAGTCAAACTTGCCACCATCAATGATTGCTCCACCGATTGATGTGCCGTGACCGCCGATGAACTTAGTAAGTGAATGCACGACGATGTCTGCACCCCACTCGATTGGACGAATTAGGTACGGGGTTGGCACGGTGTTGTCGACGATGAGTGGCACGCCAGCTGCGTGTGCAACTTTGCTGATGCCTTCAATGTCGAGAATGTTGTTGCGTGGGTTGGCCAATACTTCGCCGTAGAACAACTTGGTGTTTGGCTGTACTGCTGCCTTCCACTGATCGAGATTGTCTGGGTCTTCAACGAACGTGACATTGATGCCCAACTTTGGCAACGTGTAGTGAAACAAGTTGTATGTGCCGCCGTACAAACTTGGTGATGCAACGATGTGCGAGCCAGTTTCTGCGATTGTAAGAATTGCAAGCAACTCTGCAGATTGTCCGGAGCTCACTGCAAGTGCGCCTGGCAAACCAACTGCTGTTGCAGTGCCACCTTCGAGCGACGACAAGCGTGCTTCAAGCACACCTTGCGTTGGGTTCATGATGCGTGTGTAGATGTTGCCGATCTCGGCAAGCGCAAATAAGTTTTGTGCGTGCTGCGCATCGCGAAACACATAACTCGTGGTGCGATACACAGGTACGGCGCGCGCACCAGTGGTTGGGTCGGCAACTTG
>CANGZK010000093.1 GCA_947458565.1 Acidimicrobiaceae bacterium | reverse complement strand
GTTATTTTGGCCGAGTCGCAACGTGCGGTTGAACAACACCATGATGCCTCACACGGTGCGATGGTTCGCATTGCGCTCGCACCATGCTCGCCATTTAGCGTGACCAAGCAATTGATGACTGAATCCGCTCAACTTGCTGAAAAACTTGATGTGCGCTTGCACACACACTTTGCTGAAAACTCTGAAGATGATGCATTTTCAATTGCAACATTTGGCTGCCGACCCACTCAGTATCTGGAAGATGTGGGTTGGTGCACCGATCGCGCGTGGGTAGCTCATTGCGTGATGCCAAACCATGATGAAATTCAACAGTTGGGCAAAGCAAAGATTGGTGTTGCACACTGCCCAAGCAGCAACATGATTTTGTCGTCGGGCATTGCGCCAGTTGTTGACTTGCGTGCAGCAGGCGTGCACGTAGGTCTTGGTGTTGACGGTTCGTCTTCGGCCGACTCGGCATCGATGTGGCTTGAGGCCAGGCAGGCAATGCTGTTGGCCAAGTTGCGCAATGGCGCGGCAGCAGGAACGGCTCGTATGTCGCTTGAGATCGCGACGCGCGGCGGCGCGGGTTGCCTCGGTCGTATAGGTGAAATTGGCGAAATTAGTGTTGGTGCAGTTGGTGATCTTGCAATTTGGTCGCTTACTGGTGTTGCCTTCGCCGGAGCTGTCGCAGACCCGATCGAGGCATGGCTGCGCTGTGGTCCAACTGGTGCAAAACACACCATCGTGAACGGCAAGTTGGTTGTAGACAATGGCCAACTGGTGAGTAACAAAGTCGACTCGATGTTGGCAACACATCGCACAGTTGCAAAACGCATGCAACGCATTGCTGATTGATTCTTCGTGCTGCAACATTTCGCTGTCACATTTAGTGCAATCTTTCTCGCCGAATTACCTGATAAAACAATGTTTGCGACGATGTTGTTGGCCGCACATTTTCATCGCCGATTGCCAGTGTGGCTCGGCGTCACGCTTGCTTATGTAGTGCATGTGTTGCTCGCCGTAATCTTTGGTACTGCGTTGAGCCAACTTCCCCAAACACCGATTCATGTTTTAGTTGGGTTGTTGTTCTTAACTGGGGGAGTCATGACATGGCGCGCAGGTTCGTCTGCCGAACACGACGAAACTGCAAAGTGGTCTGCATCAATGTCCAATGCACGTGTGGTGTGGACGGCAGCATCGGTGATTTTGGTTGCAGAGTTTGGCGACCTCTCGCAATTGGCCACTGCTGGCTTTGCGGCGAGGTTCGATGATCCCATTGCGGTTGGGATCGGGTCAATCGTGGCTCTCTCGAGCGTGTCCGGGCTTGCCGTGTTGGCAGGTGGGTGGTTGCAGAGAAAAGTACCGTTGCACAAAATTCAGCGAGCAGCCGCGGTGCTGTTTGCTTCGATTGGAATTGTGACGCTGGTAAGCGTGGTGGCTTAAGCAGACCACTTGGATTGTCCGAAGCGATATCCAACGCTGCGAACAGTCTGAATCAAGTTGGCGTGTTCTTCGCCAAGCTTTGCGCGCAAGCGACGAATGTGGACGTCAACGGTACGTGCCCCACCGAAATACTCGTAGCCCCAAACTCGGGACAACAATGTTTCGCGTGAAAAAACCTTGCCCGGGTTTTGTGCCAAGAACTTGAGTAATTCGTATTCCATGTAGGTCAAGTCGAGTGGCTGGCCGCCGAACGATGCTTGGTATGTCTCAAGGTTGAGAATGAGGCCGCTGTATTCGACAAGTGATTCGCGACTTCCGCGAATTTCGGTAAAGAACATGTGGCGCAGGCGTGACTCGAGTTCGCGTGGGTGAAAAGGCGACAAGCAAAAGTCATCAAATAAATCATCGCGCATTTCGAGTTCGGCCAACTGTGAGCCGCTGACGAGCACAAGAATGTGGCCAACTGGATTGTCGTTTTTACGCAACGAACGACAAATTGCCCAACCACCTTCTGGGTCTTCATCGCACATCACCACTGCGCCAGCCCAACCTTCAACGGGCTCACTTTTTGCTGCATCATCGGCTGATGAAACAGCCTTCCAGCGGTATCCGGCCAGGTCGAGTGTGCGCGCCAAATCAATAGATGGCGGGTTTGGAAACACGGCGATCATCTGACCGACAACGTTTTCGTTTGTAGAAGTGCGCGTGTTCACAGCGAGCGCAGGTAGCGACCAAGTTCGTATTGGCTGATGTGGGTTTTGTATGTGCGCCACTCTGCACGCTTGTTGCGCAAGAACCATTCAAAAATGTGATCGCCAAGTGCGTCAGCAACCAGGCTCGAGTTTTCCATCACATGCAACGCTTCGTTGAGCGACTGTGGCAATTGATGGATACTCATCTTTTCGAGAACGTCATTGTCCATCTCAAACAAGTTGGCGTCTGCCTCAACCGGCAATTCGTAACCCTCTTGAATTCCGCGCAATCCTGCAGCCAGGATGACAGAGAACGCGAGATACGGGTTGCACGCTGGGTCTGGAGAGCGGTATTCAATGCGCGTTGCAGAGTCGCTATTGCGTTTAGCAATCGGAACACGAATAAGACCGCTGCGATTATTGCGCGCCCACGAAATGTGTACTGGTGCTTCAAAGCCAGGTACAAGTCGCTTATACGAGTTGACCGTTTGGTTTGTGACGGCGGTGATCTCGGCAGCATGGCGAAGCAATCCAGCCATAAAGCATTTTGCAGTCGGCGACAGGTTGTAGGCATCGTTCTCGTCGTAAAACGCATTTTGCTCACCATTGAACAACGAAAGATGGAGATGCATGCCCGAGCCCTGGATGTTTTCGAGGGGCTTAGGCATAAACGTGGCGTGCACATTGTGGAGTGCTGCAATTTCTTTCACCACAAAACGAAATGTCATCACGCTGTCGGCCATGGTGAGTGCATCGGTATGACGCAAATCAATTTCGTGCTGGCTCGGCGCATCTTCGTGAAAGCTGTACTCGACAGGGATGCTCATTGTCTCGAGCGTGCGAATAGTTTCTTTGCGCAACGAGCTTGGAATGTCGGTCGAGGTGAGATCGAAGAAGCCGCCTTCATCGAGCAAGACAGGAGTGTTGCTGCTGTCTGGAGGAGCGAGATAGAAGTATTCGATGTCGGGGGCAACGTAGAACGAATATCCCTTGTCGCGAGCAAGACCAAGATTGCGCTTCAACACCTGTCGTGGATCGCCGTCAAACGGCGTGCCGTCCAACTTGGCGATGTCACAAAACACTCGAGCCTCTGCGCCTTTGGCATCGGCCCATGGCAACACTTCAAAAGTATTTGCATCAGGAAGCGCGAGCACATCGCTTTCTTGCACTCTGCTGTAGCCATCAATTGATGATCCGTCAAACGACATTCCGTCGTTGAGAGCATTTTCCATTTCAGCAGGGCTGATTGCAAACGACTTGAGGTTGCCGAGCACATCGGTAAACCACAGTCGTACGAGGCGGATGCCGCGCTCTTCTACGGTGCGAAGGACGTAATCCTTTTGCTGATCGTGCATGGAAGTCACCTCAACAGTCTGCCGTGAGAAGTAATCAACAGCACCGAGGACCGGATCCTCGGTGCTGTTGAAACCTGTGTAACTACTACTACTTCTTGGAACCTTTAGAAGTTTTGGCGCCTTTGGATTTCTTTGACGCTGGCTTAGTTGATTTCGCTTTTGCCTTCTTGGCTGCTGGGGCTTTTGCGGCGCCGCAAACAGTTTCGAGGATCAGGCGAGTCACCACGTATGGATCGACGTTTGCGTTCGGACGACGATCTTCGGCATAGCCCTTCTTATCGCGGGCAACTTGCCAAGGAATACGCACCGATGCACCACGGTTAGAAACACCGTACGAGAACTTGTTATATGGCGCTGTCTCGTGCTTGCCAGTGAGTCGGCTCTCGATGTCGTGGCCGTAGTTGCTTACGTGCTCCATTACTTTTGTGCCGAGCGCTTTACATGCATCATCAATAGCCGTGTAACTCTCACGCATTGCCTTAGTTGAGAAGTTGGTGTGTGCACCTGCACCGTTCCAGTCTCCCTGTTGTGGCTTTGCTGCGTACGAGATCACTACGTCGTAATCTTCAGCGATGCGCTCGAGCAACCAACGTGCAACATGCATGTGGTCACTTACTGTGAGTGCGCTTGCTGCACCAATCTGAAACTCCCACTGACCAGGCATAACTTCAGCGTTTGTTCCTTCGATCATTAATCCAGCATCCAAACATGCTTGTGTGTGCTCTTCGATAATTGGACGACCAATTACTCGACCTGCACCGACGCCGCAATAGTAAGGACCTTGTGGTCCTGGCTCGCCAGTTGTTTCTGGAAAACCAAGTGGTCGACCATTCATGCGCATCATCGTGTATTCCTGCTCGATGCCGTAAATCATTCCGTGGCTTGCATACTTCGATGCAGCTGCTGCACATGTTGCACGTGTGTTAGTTGGGTGTGGCTTGCCAGTTGTTGCAACCAACACTTCGCACAGCACCAAAATGTTGTTGCCGCCGCGCAATGGGTCTGGACATGTGAACACTGGGTTCAGCACGCAGTCAGATGCGTCACCAGTTGCTTGCTCGGTTGACGAACCATCGAAGCCCCAGATTGGTGGAACTTTGACGCCGTTCTTGATGATCTTTGTTTTTGATCGAAGCATCGGAGTTGGTTGATGTCCGTCGATCCAGATGTATTCCGCCTGATATGGCATTGCTTGTCCTTCCGGTTGGGAGAGCGAAATTGCAATTTCCGCTCTCAGGTACGCATCTAGTCTCGCAAACCACCGTTTCTATCCCGTTGCCCAATTGTGAACGGCG
>CANGZK010000092.1 GCA_947458565.1 Acidimicrobiaceae bacterium | reverse complement strand
GTTACTTATTTGATGTGGCGAATAATTAAATTATGGTTTTGGACGGCGAGCAACCGAACCACTTCGATTTTTTCCTGGAGCTTGCGGACGTCGCGAAGTACCAGAAGATTTTCCCTTAGGGGGAGTGACGCGCTTGCTCGAAAACGGCGCATCAGGATTTGCTGCAGGTTTGATTTCTTTCTTCGTATCTTTTTTGTCTTTCTGATGCATGTCACGTGCTTGAACGCTCGCAGCTTGTGCTTGACGTCCCAACGACGAATCATTTCCATAAAAACGTTTGGTGATATAAAACTGCTGAATGATGCGGATGATTGCCTGCACCATGTAGTAGAAGATCAAACCAGTAGGAAGGAACAGCTGAAAAACAGCGAAAACTACTGGCAAATACTGCATTAATTTGGCCTGGGTCGCAGACATCGTTGGGCTCACTGTGCGCGATGCAACCATTTTTTGTTGCACAAAATACAACCCGGCAAGCAATGCAACAAGGCCGACATAAATCATGCCCTTGCCAAAACTTTGGTTCACTGCATCAATTGGTGTTTGCGACAGATCCAATCCAAACGAAATCATTTCTGTCTTGCCTTTCAGCGACAGATACAAATCGGAAGTGAGATTGAGATACTTCGGATCGAATGCAGTGCCCGCACCGTCTGGGCGATTAATTAAACCTTGCAATGCACGGAACATGATGATGAACACCGGCATTTGTGCAAGGATCGGCAGACACGAAGCCATTGGATTGACTTTGTGCGACTGGTACAACTTCATCATCGCTTCGTTTAATTTTTGACGATCACCTTTGAACTCGGCTTGGAGGCGTCGCATCTCGGGTTGCAGTTTTTGCATCTCGAGCATGCCCTTGGTGCTCTTGAGTGTGAGTGGGGTGATGAGCAGCATCACGACCACAGCCACCAAACCAATCGCCAGGGCGTAGTTGTGGGTGAGCGAATAAAATTGTGCGATTAATCGGGAAGCAAGTTCAAACATTTTGGGGTCAACAACTTTCGTGGTGGCCGTTTTGGCCAGTAGAGACGGTAGGCGGTGAAATGGCCGAATTGACGTCTGACTCGGGGATATTCGGAGGAACCGGGTCAAACCCTGATGGGCCAAAGGGGCGACAGCGCAATAATCGCTTAATCATGAGCCATCCGCCCCGGCGCGAACCATAGATTTCGATCGCTTCATGGGCATATTCGGAGCAGGAAGGGAAAAACCGGCACGGAGACGGCTGGTGTGGCCGCAGTGACTGATACCAGCGGATACTGCGGAGCATCGCCAGTTGGGGGCGGGTTTCGGCCGAATTCATGGCTTTGGTGGGCTTACTTTGGCCTCAATTTGGCCAATGAGGCGGTCTACCAGGCCCCCAAGTTGGTCCCACGTAGAACCAGCGGCCTTTGGGGTCACTCCAATCAGGTACCACCCGGGTCGCAATTGACCGCTACGGGAGGCAAAAAGCACACGTAATTGGCGTTTTATGCGGTTTCGCTCAACAGCTCCACCTACCTGGCGCCCAATGGCATAGCCAATATGGGCATTTTCAAGAGAATTATCAAGCAGTAACGAACACCACAACCCGTGAGAGCGAACATATGTTCCCTCTTTGGACAATCGGGAAAAGACTTCCCGGTGACGGATTCGACCAATCAAGCGGAAAGCCGGTGACGACCCTTTGCCCGGCGAGATTTGAGAATCGCACGGCCTGCGCGGGTACTCATGCGATGGCGAAAGCCATGCTTCTTGGAGCGGCGACGGTTGTTTGGTTGGAAAGTACGTTTCATGCACCCCTCCTGAGTAGCGCCCCGAGTTGACCTCGACACGACGTTGGCTAAGGTCTCCAACTCTACAGGGACTCGCCAGTTTTTTCACCTGTGGAAAACCTGCTACCTTCTTTCTCCCACCGAAATGTTGGGGGCGCTATCCACACCCTGTGGACAGTGTTGTGGATCGTCGCAAGTGGTTATTCAGTAACGGTTTTAGGTACAAGAAACGGAACGAGAGCACTATGGAAAACGAAGTCGAGAGCCAATTTCAGGTCGACAATCATGACGAAGTTTGGCGTGCCACCGCAGAAGTTTTACGTGCACAAGTTTCCGAGGCTGTTTGGTTCTCTACTTTCAACGATGCCGTTGCTGTTTCTGACGACAAAATGAGCTTGCGACTCCAAGTTCCAAACACCTATGTCAAAGAAAGAATTTTGACCCGCTACATGTCGCTGGTTCGCGACGCCCTCAACGAAGTTGGGGCCAGCGAGCGCCAACTCTTGATCGATGTTCAGACCAACACCGCCACCGACGTGCTTCATCGCCTCAACACCTCGCCGACATCGCTCGATGCTCCGGTTCAGCTCAATGAATCGCTCAATGACCCATTAAACGAATCGCAAAATAGCGAAGCCTCCATGTCGTTTGGCCAGACCCTCAAAAGCCGCACCGGCAAGGGCACGGCCGTAGGCCTCAATCCTCGCTACACATTCGAGACATTCGTGAAGGGCGCATCCAACCAATTTGCTTTGGCTGCTGCCCAGCGGGTGGCCGAAACCCCTGGTCGGTCATACAACCCGTTGTTTATCTATGGTTCGGCCGGTTTGGGTAAGACCCACCTGTTGCACGCCATTGGCTACTACGTCCACCAGCACTATGCCCATTACGAAGTTCGTTATGTCTCCACCGAAACATTCTTGAACGAGTACGTCGACGGCATTCGCTCAAACACCATTGCTGCTTTCAAACGGAGATACCGCGAAGTTGACGTCTTGCTCATCGACGACATTCAGTTCATGGAAGGCAAAGAAGGACTGCAAGAAGAGTTCTTCCACACGTTCAACTCGTTGCACGGCGCCAACAAACAAATCGTGATTTCTTCAGACCGGGTGCCAGACGCAATTCCTACTTTGGAAGACCGTTTGCGTGGCCGTTTCCGTTGGGGTCTCATCACCGACGTTCAGCCGCCAGACATGGAAACACGTCTCGCGATCTTGCGCAACAAAGCCGAGCGAGAGAACACCTTTGTTTCTAACGACGTTCTCGAGTTCATTGCCAGCAACGTCACCACAAACATTCGTGAACTCGAGGGTGCGTTAATCCGTGTTGGTGCCTACGCCAGTCTCAACAAAACAGTTGTTGACATTTCGTTGGCTCAAAAACTGCTCGTTGATCTGCTCACACGCACGGCCCCAAAGCCGCGCACAGACGAGCAATTGTTGATCGAGATTTCTGACCACCTGGGTTTTGATGTTGAGGCAATGAAGGGCAAGAGCCGTCAGCGTCCTTTGGTGTTAGCTCGCCAAACAGCAATGTATGTGTTTCGCGAACTCACCGACCTCAGCTACCCAGCGATCGCAAGGTTGTTTGGCGGGCGAGACCACACCACCGTGATCCACGCGGTTGACAAAACCAAGCGGATGATGAGCGAGCGCAAGCAAGTGTTCGAACAAGTAACTGAGCTCGTGCAGAAATTTAAGACGTCGTAACGAGCCGCAACATGACCACCTCAACACTTCGACAAAACATGTGGACAACCATGTGCACGAGCAGTGCACAGTCGGTGGATAAACATGGGTTGTCCACCGCGCCAAAAACTACACAGCTGCAAGATGTGGCAAGTGGGTTTGGTGCGTGTGAGGTTGCAACCGTTGATGTAATTGGTAAACACACCTGTTATCCACAATCCACAGGTCTTATTACTGTTATTAGTTCTTCTTACAAACATCCACATTTAACGATAAACAGCGTGACGCAAGGGAGCAGGCAATGAAATTCAGAGTTGAGCGAGAGGTTCTTGCTGAAGCACTTGGGGCTGCAGCGCGAGTTGCATCTACCCGCAACAATGCAATGCCGGCGTTGTCAGGTGTTCGCATCGAAGTCACAGGCGACAAGTTGTTGTTGTCGTGCACCGACAACGACCTTTCAGTGCAATTTGTTTTAAACGTTGGTGGTCTAGAAGACGGCATCGTTGTGGCAAGTGCAAAATTGATGAGCGACATTGTGCGATCGATGTCAGAAGGCAAAGTCACCGTTGAAACCACAGGTGAAACCGTCAGTGTGAGTTCTGGCCGCGCGCAGTTCACCGTGCCAACATTTGCTGCAAGCGATTTTCCAAACATTGTTCAGGCAAGTGCTCCACCGGTCACCCTGGCAGCAAGTGTTTTCGCAGATGCTTTGCGTCAAGTTGTTCGAGCAGCGTCGTCAGACATGCAGCGTCTTGCCCTCACCGGCGTGTTGATGGCGGCCGAACCAGAAGGTTTGCGCCTCGTTGCAACCGACTCGTACCGATTGGCCGTTCGCGACCTGCCGGGCAGCAACATCTTGGGCCACGGCGAAAAAGTAGTGATTCCAAGCCGCGCACTCAACGAACTGCAGCGACTACTTGCAAGCGGCGAAGAGGCTTCATTGTGTTTGGCTGGTGACCGTGCAACATTTACTGTTGGCCAAGCCACACTCAGCACAAGCTTGTTGCAAATCGAATTTCCTCACTATCGCCAACTCATTCAACCGAGTTACCCAAACACGTTGACCACAGCGCGCGAACCGCTGTTGGAAGCGATTCGCCGTTGCCGCATTTTGGCTCGCGAAACCACTCCTGTTCGACTCGAGATGACAGCAACTTCACTCAAGTTGATTGTTACCACTCAAGACGTTGGCAACACGGTTGAAGAACTCGACGCAACAATGGTTGGGTCAGAGATCACTGTTGGTTTCAACCCCGAGTATCTTGCTGCCGGCATCGAAGCAGTGAGCGGCGACGAAATCACTATTCAAACAACCGACCCAATCAAACCTGCGGTGTTGCGCGGAGTTGGGGCACCGGACTATTTGTACTT
>CANGZK010000091.1 GCA_947458565.1 Acidimicrobiaceae bacterium | reverse complement strand
ATTGCTTTATTGCAGCAGGTGTAGAAACAGTAAGCCGTTATGCACATGGTGCAAGCGATATGGCACCGAACCCAATCTTCAAAGGCCCAGGCGAGCGCACCAAATTGCGCAGCGCCGGTGGTCAGCCAACATGGACACCTGCACAAGGTTTGGCAGACGCTTACATCTCGATGGGTCAGACTGCCGAGAACGTGCGCGAAATTGAAGGCGTTACTCGTGAAGAGATGGACGCCTTTGGCGCCCGCTCGCAGCAGCTTGCAGTGAAGAACCAGAACAACGGTTTCTTCGAGCGCGAAATTACTCCGCTCACATTGCCAAACGGAACTGTGATCAGCAAGGACGATGGCCCACGCGACGGCACAACAGCCGAGGGTCTTGCAGCTCTCAAGCCAGTGTTTCGTCCAGACGGACAAATCACTGCTGGCAACGCCTGCCCATTGAATGACGGCGCTGCGGCAGTCATGGTGATGAGTGCAACAAAAGCAAAGCAACTTGGCCTCACTCCACTTGCGCGAATCATTTCTTCAGGCGTGTCTGGTCTTAACCCAGAGATCATGGGCCTTGGCCCAATCGAAGCATGTCGTCAAGCGCTCAAGCGTGCGGGCATGACCATCGACAACGTTGATCTGGTTGAAATCAACGAGGCATTTGCTGCACAAGTAATTCCGTCCGCAAAGCACTTAGGAATTTCGATGGACAAACTCAATATTCACGGTGGAGCGATTGCACTCGGTCACCCATTCGGTATGACCGGTGCTCGCATCATGACAACCTTGATCAACGGCTTGCAGTCGACCAACAAGACAATCGGCATGGAGTCGATGTGTGTTGGTGGTGGCCAAGGTATGGCCATGATCATCGAACGCCTCAGCTGAGAAGAGCGAGTTTTTCTCGGCGACTCAGTCGCCACAACATCACGGCCGCAAGCAGCGTCAGTGAGGCCATGAGTAGGGCAACTGCACCGAAGGCAACGATGCCTCCGTTTTGGCTTGCTCCACCAAAGTGACCGTAAATTGCTGGCGTTGTAAACGCAAGCAGCATTGACATTAAGAGCCCTGATGCACCAGCAAGGCCTTGCGCTGCAGATGCTCGACCAACTGGTGCGGCAAGTGCAACAGCAGCAGCCGAGGCCGGATACATCAATGCTTGGGCGATACCTTCGAGCACGTTCAGTGCAACAACGGGAGGAAGAGACTGGAAAAGTCCGTATCCGCCAACAGCAGGGACAACAAAAATCATTGCGTACATCGCAACTTTCTGTGGATCATGTCGGTCGGCCAACCTGCCGCCGTATGACGCAAAAACGATAAACGGAATGGTGTACAAACCGAACGAGATGCCAACCATCATGTTGCCGCCACCTAGATCGGTGAGGTAGCGATCCCAGAGTGAGTCAAAGATGCCAACGGGAGCCTGAATTGCCATTGCCAAAAGTACCGCAATGCGCACCTGCGGGTAACGCAATAGTTCGATACTGGCTCGTTGTGAGGTTTCGTTGGTTGGTAATTCAGGAAACGATCTAAACGCAATCAGTAACAATGTGACGAGGCTGACACCACCGAATACGAGGAACGTAGAAGAGAGACCAATTGGGTCAATCAACATTCCACCGAACAGCGGGCCAGCGACGAAGCCAAGCAACTCAATGCCTGCAAGTTTTCCCAGGCGCTCACCTCGACGCTCTGGGTCGACATGAGAAATCAGCGCACGCACCGCTGGCATGACGAGACCGAATGAAGATCCGATGACTGCGCGAGCAACGATGAATTGTGTGAGAGATGTGCTTGTCGACATCAAGATCGCACCTAGTGCACTGACCAACAGACCGAGCATGATGAGTCGCTTGGCGTGTCCGCGGTCTGCATACGGAGCGATAAACAGCTGCGCCAGAAATCCGCTCAGGAAACCCGCACCAGAGATGAAACCAAGACTTGCGGTGGCAAACCCAAACTTGTCTTGAATGTCGCCGAGAGCAGCAAAGATCACGCTGTTGGCGGTGGCAATGCCAAACGAACATGACATCAACAAAAAGGCATCTGCCTTGTGGTCGCGCAGGTCAATGGTCATGAGTGATATCTCATTAACGACCTAGCTCGTTCAAAACTGCATCGCCAAACGTTGGCCATGCATCAAGCGCCCAATCACCAAACTCACGGTTGGAGAGCGCGAAGCATGCAACATTCGCGACGGGATCAATCCAAATAAATGTTCCGCTACCGCCGAAGTGTCCAAAGGTTGATGCACTGTTTCGGGTGGCCATCCAGTGCGGTGACTTGACGCCGTGGATTTCTGGACCAAGACCCCATGGGCACGGGTCAAATCTGCCAACGCCAGGAACAACACCTTCAAGCTCACCGAACTGCGGTGTTGTGGCCTCGATGTACGTGCTTCGTGCAAGAAGTTTTGGTGTGCGCAGTTCGGCTGCGAACTTGGCAAGATCCGAAATCGTCGAATGAATGTCGGCTGCGGGGGAGCCAAGTAATTCGCTTGATGACATGCCGAGTGGTGCAAAAACTGCTTCAAACAAATACTCGTCAAAGTCCATTTCGACTTGCGTGGCAATGTGCGCTGCAAGCATTTCAAAACCAGTGTTTGAGTACACACGCTTGCGACCTGGGCTAATGATTGGTGCACCATTGTCAAACCCATACCCTCCCGCATGAGAGAGCAGGTGTCGGAGTGTGCATCCTTCTTGGCCAACATGATCGTCGAGTGAAACGGAGCCATCCTCGACCGCAATGAGGGCAGACCATGCTGTGATGAGTTTGCTTATTGAGGCCAGTCGAAATCGGTACTCGGTATCACCGTCAATGTGCAGAGTGTTTGTCTGATCAATAACGCCTGCGGCAACGTTGGGCGCGCCCCATTTGCTGGTGAGCGCAAATGATTGCGCCAGTTTCGTGCCCATAGGCACTAATTCTTGTCGCGAATCAGTTCTGCAACGCGGAATGCAAGGTCAAGTGATTGACGAGCGTTTAGACGTGGGTCGCACACGGTTTCGTAACGTGTGTCGAGATCATCATTACTTAAGCCTTCTGCGCCACCAAGACACTCGGTGACGTTGTCTCCTGTGAGCTCGATGTGGATTCCACCTGGCCATGTGCCTTCTGCGCGGTGTGCGAGCACGAAGCCAGTGATCTCACGAATGATGTCATCGAAGTGACGAGTCTTGCGACCATTTGGCGCCGTGAAGGTATTGGCGTGCATTGGATCGCAAGCCCAAACGACTGGGTGTCCAGTGTCGCGCACGGCACGAAGCAAAGGACGCAAAGTCTCTTCAACGTGATCAGCGCCCATGCGCGTGATCAAAGTAAGTCGACCAGGAATGCGCGATGGGTTAAGTGTTTCGCACAAGTTGAGCACGAAATCGACGCTTGTTTCTTTGCCAATTTTGCAACCGATTGGGTTGCCCACTCCACGAAGAAACTCAATGTGTGCGCCGTCGAGTTGGCGTGTGCGTTCACCGATCCACAACATGTGTGCGCTGCAGTCGTACCAACCGCCAGTCAATGAGTCTTGGCGGGTGAGTGCTTCTTCGTATCCCAAAATGAGCGCTTCGTGACTTGTATAGACGTCTACTTGGTGCAGTGCGCTGTTGGTTTCGGTATCGACACCACAAGCTCGCATGAAAGCAAGAGCACGCTCAATCTCGGCAGCAACTTGCTCGTAGCGCTTGCCCTCTGCGCTCGTGGCAACAAATTCTTGGTTCCAGGCGTGCACGCGATTGAGGTCGGCAAAGCCACCCTTGGTGAATGCGCGCAACAAGTTCAGCGTGCTTGCCGACTGGTGGTATGCCTGAACTAAACGTTCTGGGTTTGGTCGTCGAGCATCTTCGTGTGCTGCTGGATCGTTGACCATATGCCCACGGAATACTGGCAATTCAATGTTGCCAATTTTTTCGGTGTTGGCCGAACGTGGTTTGGCAAATTGACCAGCGATGCGACCAACTTTGACAACAGGTACGCCCATCGAATAGGTGAGCATGACGGCCATCTGCAAAATAACACGAAGCTTTTCGCGAATGTTGACTGCAGTGAACTCTTCAAAGCTTTCAGCACAGTCGCCGGCTTGCAACAAAAATGCGTTGCCACTTGCTACTTGACCAAGTGCTGCTTGCAGTGACCTAGCTTCACCCGCAAAAACAAGTGGGGGAAACGTGGCGATCTGCTTGAGAGCGCGCTCGAGCTCGCCAGTGTCTGGCCATTGTGGCTGTTGCACAGCAGGCATGCTCTGCCAAGATGAAGGTGTCCAGTTGCGTGTCATAGGGCTCAGTACTTTCAGTGTACGAACCTGTCGTGGTCAAACCCAGTGGGTTTTAGACGGTCAGGAAATCGCCAGAATCTTCGCGCAATGAGTCAACTGCACGGCTCACGAGACGGCGAGCGGCTTCGGCAGTAACGCCGAGTTCTTCGCCAACCTGACGGAAGCTCTTGCGCTCGCCATCGTGCATGCCGAAGCGTGCTTCGACTGCGTAACGGGCGCGCTCGTCAAGTGTGTTGAGCAAGTTGTCGAGTAGGTCGGTGTCAACCATCGACATCACGGCCTCTTCTGGGCTGATGTCGTCGTTTGGCACCAAGTCGCCAAGAGTTGCGTCGCCGTCGTCACCGATGGTCTTGTCAAGCGAGACCGGGGTGGTGAGGCGATGCAATTCGGCGTTCATTGCATCGAGACCTTCTGCATCGCCAGAACCCTGACGAAGTGCTGCACGCAAGGTTGCGGAGCGGTCACCAGGAATACGAATGAGACTTGCCTTCTGGTCGAGTGCGCGGCCAATGGCCTGACGGATCCAGAACGTTGCGTAGGTGGAGAACTTAAATCCGCGGCGCCAGTCAAACTTGTCTACTGCGTGCTCGAGGCCCAAGTTGCCCTCTTGAAT
>CANGZK010000090.1 GCA_947458565.1 Acidimicrobiaceae bacterium | reverse complement strand
GGTGCCGCTTGCCAAATCGAGAATGACGCTGTTGGCGCGCAGCCCAAGGCTTCGAATGGCCTTGCGTCTCCAACGTACGTCGAGGCGGAATGTCATGATTCGATTGACGAGGTCGTAACGCGGGGCAATCGCATCGAACATGCTCCGTACGGCATGAACTTTGGCCTGGCCCTGCGGCAAGTCAACTGAGTCCCAAGCGTTGTTCACAGCGTTCAGGCTACGACCAGAAGCCGACTCGTGGCAATGTGACTTGATCAGGCAAACTTACAAGATGATTGATTTCTCTTTCCCACCTGAGGTCGAAAAAGTGCGAATGCAGGTGCGCGAGTTTATGGACACTGTGGTTCGTCCTGAATGGGATGCAATTGATCAGCATGATCGTTCACAGGTAGTTAAGGCGATCGTGAAGTTGCGCAAAGTTGCTCGAGAAGATTGGGAACTGGGGCTTCCTCATATGCCTGCCGAATGGGGTGGAATGGGACTGGGGCCAACAGCGATGGCGGCTGTTTCTGCAGAGGCAGCCAAGGTCAGTATCGGACCATTCGTGCTCAATGCCCAGGCACCGGACGAAGGCAATCAGCACACGTTGTTGCACTGGGCGACTCCGGAACAAAAAGAAAAATACTTGCGACCGTTGTGCGAAGGTACTGCTCGGTCGTGCTTCGCTATGACCGAACCTGAGGTTGCAGGAAGTGATCCGACACTGATTAAAACGTTTGCATATCAAGATGGCGACGAATGGGTGATCAACGGACACAAGTGGTTTATTTCCGGGGCACGTGGTGCTCAATTTGCGCTACTGGTTGCTCGCACCGAAGAAGATCCAGACCTTCCTCAGGCTGCAAACTCATGTTTCATTGTTGACATACCGAGCGAAGGATGGAATGTTGTTCGTGACGTTGAGACCATGTCTGGTGGTCACAACCATTGCGAAATTCTGATTAAGGATTTGCGGGTACCTGCAAGCAGCATGCTCGGCGGTCGCGGTCAAGGTCACTTGCTGGGCCAATATCGACTCGGACCAGCACGACTCGCGCATTGCATGCGATGGATAGGTCAAGCGGAGACTGCCCTCGACATGATGGTTGCTCGCTCCCTTGACAGGTATTCGCACGGTTCTATTTTGGCAGAGAAGCAGGGAATTCAGTGGTTGATTGCAGACTCCGCGATGGAGCTGTACCAATGCAAGTTGATGGTGTTGCACGCCGCGTACAAGATTGAACACGGTCTCGAATTTACGAGCGAGGTATCTATGGCCAAACACTTTGTTGCAAACAGTTTGTGGCGCATAGTTGACCGCGCTATTCAAGTTCACGGCGCATTGGGATATTCCACGGACACACCTCTTGCTGGTATGTTGCAACAGGCTCGTTGGAGTCGTTTTGCTGACGGTGCAGATGAGATCCATCAGATGCGAATCGCGCAACGCACAATTGCAGCGTATAAAGATCACGGTTCAACAAAGAAAGCCACTGGGGATTTGCCATTATGACAAAACAACACATCACGTTTGGAGTTTTCATACCTCAAGGTTGGAAAATGGAATTAGCGAAAATTCCAACCGCAGTTGAAAAATGGCAAGCGTCGGTAGATATTGCAGTTCGTGCGGAAAAACTTGGTTTTGATTCGATTTGGGTGTACGACCATTTTCATAATGTGCCTCGCCCTGCACACGAGGCCGTGTTTGAGTGTTGGACTGTGATGGCAGCCATTAGCCAATTGACCACCAAGATTCGATTGGGACAAATGGTTGGCTGTGCTCTTTATCGACCACCAGCATTACTTGCAAAAATCACGTCGACCCTTGATGTCATTTCGGGGGGTCGATTGGACTGGGGGATTGGAGCGGGTTGGTATGAAAATGAATTTAGAAGTTACGGCTACCAATTCCCGTTGCCAAAAGATCGCATTGGCATGTTGCGTGAAACTGTTGAGATCGTGAAATTGATGTGGTCACAAGAAGAAGCGACATACGAGGGCAAGTACTACCAAACATCTAGAGCGAATTGTGATCCAAAGCCTTTGCAGAATCCACATCCACCAATCTGGATCGGTGGAGGTGGTGAGCAGTTGACGTTACGTGTTGTTGCGCAGCACGCTGATTATTCAAACTTTGGTGGATCTCCAGAGGACTTCGCGCGCAAGGTTGAGATACTCAAAGGACATTGCGTCAGTGTTGGCAGAGATGTTGATGAAATCGGTAAGACAATCTCTGGCGAGATTCTCATTCGCGATACCGAGCAAGAGTGTCGCGAGTTTCAGATTGCTAGCGGACGAGGCGATCAGTTCGAGACCTGGCAAAAAGCAAATATCGTCGGAACGCCTGAGCAAGTGGCGGAGAAGATCGACCAGTACATCAAAGTTGGATGCACCGGATTTATCCCTTGGTGTGTCGACTATCCAAGCACGCAAACAATGGATGAGTTCGCCAAGATCATGGCGAAATATCGATAACTAGTCAATTGGTTAGCTAGTAGTAATAACGGAAGATAAGTTCTGCAACGCACGATGGCTTAGTTGCGCCTTCGACTTCGAAAGTTGTTTCGACATACACCTGAGCGCCACCAGCGATGTCGTCGACCTGTAAGAGTTTTGCGCCTGCACGAACTTTTGAACCAACTGGTACTGGTGACATAAACCGAATTTTGTTCGCGCCGTAGTTGACACCCATTTTGGTGCCTTCATGCCGCCAGATACCCGCCATCAAAACCGGAGCGAGCGACAGTGTCAGGTAACCATGCGCGATGGTTTGACCAAATGGGCCTGACTTGGCCTTCTCAACATCCAGGTGGATCCATTGATGGTCACCGGTTGCGTCTGCAAAGAGCTGCACCTGTTCTTGTGTGACGGTGATGTAATCGCTGTATCCCAAGTGCTGGCCAACATGTGCCTTGAGATCTTCGTGGTCTTTGATGATTGTGGTCATGCTGAAAGTTTAGCGATACCAGATGCGTTGATGCTCACGGGACTGGGTGTGCAGCAGCAACGCGAGTACCGCAATATCGAATGCGCTGCTGATGATTGAGCCTCCGAAAATGCGACCTGTGAAATAGTCGGTTATTCCGATTGGGCTTTGAGTTTCAAAATTCTTAGCAAGCGAACTTACGGCCAGAAAACGAAGCACGAATGGTGAAGCGGCAGCCAGAACGGCAAGTTTGTAACCAAGTTTGAGATCGTTGGCCATCAATAGCCCACCAAAGGCGTAGAGCGCAACGGAAATGAGCCCGAGCAAGAAGCCAAAAGGATATTGGAATCTCAGATAGCCGATATAGCCGCTCTTGTCGATGAGGCTGACTAGTGCGAAGAAACCATCGAAATAAAGCAACCAAGTGGCGATCTGCAGAGTTTGTGGTTGCATTCTGTCAAACCACTTCTTGAAGTTGATGTTTTGCACCTTTGCATTATGGCAGGGCAAAGACCCGAGTGGACACATCATCTACTCGTAGCCTGTACGTATGCGTTCTGGTTTTGTGTCATTTGTTGGTCGGCCAAATGTTGGAAAGTCAACGTTGCTCAATGCCATTTGTGGCAAGAAAGTCAGCATTGTTTCTGACAAGCCGCAGACCACGCGAAATCGAATAAGGGGTGTGTTGACAACCGCTGAGACGCAACTCATTTTCGTCGACACTCCTGGTATTCACAAAGCGGTAAGTGCTCTTGGCGAGCGCGTGAATGCAACTGCCATTGAGTCGACCAAAGATGTCGATGTCGTCTGTCTCGTGATTGATGCGACACAAACTTTTGGCACTGGTGACAAATATGTGAGTAGTCACATAGACATGTCAAAAGCAGTCGTAATTTTGAACAAGATTGATCGTGCGGAACCAGCAAAAATACTGAAGCAACTGCAGGCGCTTTCAGCATTGGGTGCTGCTGAATATTTCCCGATTAGCGCTAAGACTGGTGACGGTGTAACGGAGCTCACTGCATATTTGGCATCCCGAATGCCAGAAGGCGACTTGTTGTATCCGGTTGACATGGTGACCGAGACACCGGACAGTGTCTGGATAGCAGAGTTGGTCCGTGAGCAGTTACTAGAAAACACTCATGAAGAGTTGCCGTATTCGATTGCTACTCGAGTAACCGAATATGAGCCACCAAGAATTCGATGCGAGATTGTTGTTGAGCGCGAAAGCCAAAAGGGAATGGTGATTGGCAAGAACGGATCAATGCTCAAAATTGTGGGCACCAACGTGCGACGCCAATTACCGAGTGGCACATTTCTTGAACTTGCAGTAGTTGTTGACAAAAACTGGCAGCAGCGACCAGAACGCGTCGAGCGTCTCGGCTACTAACCCGAACTCAGCTACGTCCCAAACTTTTGCTATTGCTGGTTAATCAGTGATGCGTAGTCGTCAAACGTGACGGCAACGCCGCTTGCTACAGAATCGCCACGACCACGTGGAACCGAAATGAGTTTGCCTTCAACGCTGAAAAGCACTTGTCCAACACCAGGGCGACTTGTCAATGTCAAGACAATCTGAGCTATCGCAAGCTTTTGGTCGAGCCCGGATAGTGAATTGAGAAATGCTCGAGTGGCATCTACTTGAGCCACACCGCGAATGACATCAACCTTTGCGGTGAATGTGGTCGGTAGTGCAGTTCGGAGACCAACAAATTCAGGGCTCGTGCTAGGACCCTCGACCAATGAACTCAGTGCTTGGGCTGGATTTGCAGGACTCGCGACATTGCGTTGCACCTTGATGATCCGAGAGTTGGAGATGAAGAAGAGATCAACTGGTTCGGAGACTGCGATCGGTAGAGACTCAGTGCTGTTTGGATCAGAAAGAGTAGTTGTGGTCTGTGGGATTGTTGTCTGTGGGGAACTGAGTCCAAATGGAATATCGGCGTTAGATACCTGTTGATAGGAACCACTGCTTGGTACGGCGCACGAAGAAAGAACAGCAATCAACAACATTGAAGGCAGTACGACCTTGGTCATTGAATT
>CANGZK010000089.1 GCA_947458565.1 Acidimicrobiaceae bacterium | reverse complement strand
GACGCACCGATGGCGGTCATTGAAAACCCTTCTCGCAAGATATGGGGAGTGCAATATCACCCAGAGGTTGCGCACACTGAACATGGTCAGTCGATCATTGAGCAGTTTTTGCATCACCTCGTTGGGGCAAAACGCGACTGGACGATGTCATCAATTGTCGTTGATCAAGTTGCTGCAATTCGTGCACAAGTTGGCAATGAGCGAGTGATCTGCGGATTGTCGGGTGGTGTTGACTCTGCGGTTGCCGCTGCGTTGGTGCACAAGGCAGTTGGTAAGCAATTGACATGCATATATGTAGACATCGGCTTGATGCGCAAGAATGAAAGCGAGCAAGTAGTCGAAACATTTCATCGGCACATGGGTATCGAATTGATTCATGTTGATGCTGGTGCACGATTTTTTGAAAAGTTGAAAGGCATCACCGAACCCGAAGCAAAACGCAAAGCGATCGGCGAGCTTTTCGTACGCATTTTCGAAGAGCACACGGGTGGGCTGACTGATGCAAAGTTTTTAGTGCAAGGAACGCTGTATCCAGATGTGATTGAGAGCGGTGGTGTTGACGGAACCGCAAGCGTGATTAAGAGCCATCACAATGTTGGTGGCTTGCCAGACGACATGACCCTGAAATTGTGTGAGCCACTGCGTACGTTGTTTAAAGATGAGGTTCGCAAAGTGGGAACCGAGCTTGGTTTACCCGACGAGATTGTGTGGCGTCAACCATTTCCCGGACCAGGTCTCGGTGTGCGCATCATTGGAGAAGTGACACCAGACAAAGTCGCAATTTTGCAAGAAGCGGATTTCATTGTGCGTGAAGAAGTGCGCTTGGCTGGACTTGAACGTGAAATTTGGCAAGCATTTGCAGTGCTCGCCGACATTCGTTCGGTTGGAGTGATGGGTGACGAACGAACGTATGGGCGTCCAATAATTATTCGCGCAGTAACAAGTGATGACGCAATGACTGCAGACTGGGCAAGACTGCCGTATGACTTATTAGAAAAAATGTCATCGCGAATTATCAATGAAGTAAAGGGAATTAACCGTGTTGTTTATGATGTGACATCTAAACCACCGGGAACGATTGAGTGGGAATAAACCCTTAAAATTCGTTAGACTATTTCCATCATGATTCGTAACGCCGTTGGGCGTGTACGCCGGTGTGTGCCTCAGTTGGCCGCCATCATCCTCACAACCTCGGTGGTTGTGGGTAATCTCGTCGCGCCTGCAGAAGCGCTTGGTTTGCGACCGGCAACCGGGTCGTCGGGGGATCAGCAGCAACGGGTCAATCAGATCATCGCCGAGTTGGACAGGATTGGCTATCAGATTGACGCACTTGATGAAACCTATGCCGGGGCGGTGAACCAGCAAGAGGACTTGCAAATTGAAATCGATGCGACCATTGCCAACATCACAGAACTCGAATCAAAACTTGCAGCGATGCAAAATGACTTGCAGGCAGTGGCTATGAAGTCTTTCATGCGCGGTGGAATGTCTAACGGTTTGTCAAGCATCTTGAGTTCAACAAGCCCTCTGAGTGACATGGTGCGCAAGAAATACCTCACTTCGGTTGCGTTGAACACTGGTGCAGGCAACACCGACGCTTTGCAGGGTTTGATTGATGACCTCACGAAAGAAAAGAAGAAACTACAGAAGCAGCAAAAAAAGGCCAGCGATCTTGCCGACTATGCGGCTGCACGTTTGAGCGCTGCTGAAGCCCTTGCATCTGATTACATGGCTCGTCAGGCAGCGGCAGAACGGGAACTTGGTTCATTGTTGCGGTCAGAACGACAGCGCCGCGAGGAAGCAGCTCTCAATGATGCAAAATCGCAGGCAGCGAAATTTGCTGGATCGAAGTATGCGAATGTTGCCGCTCCGTCGTCGCGTGCAGGAGTTGCAATTAAGGCTGCGCTTTCGCAACTTGGCGTTCGTTATCGATTTGGCGCAAAGTCTCCGGGCAGTGCCTTCGATTGCTCGGGCTTAACCTCGTGGGCATGGGGAGTTGCGGGCTTGGGCATTCCTCGCACATCGCGAACGCAATATTCCGGACTCACGCGTATTCCAACTGCAGCCATTCAGCCAGGTGATTTAATTTTTTCTGGTTATCCAATTCACCACGTTGGTATGTACTTGGGTAATGGTCAATATGTGCACGCACCCCGCACGGGTGATGTCGTAAAGATTTCTGCCGTTTCTTGGTCAAGAGTTGTCGGTGTTGTGAGGCCGAAGTAATTACATGAAGACCATTCCAGTACCTCCAACAGGTTGGCAAGGCAGCTCATTTACTGCAGCCGGTATCACGCACGCCACGTATCGCAAAGGTTCAGGTCCTGGCGTTGTTGTCGTTCACGAAATACCCGGCATCACACCGAGCGTGCTTGCATTTGCTGAGCGAGTTGTCGACGCAGGATTCACTGTCATCATGCCGCTCTTAGTTGGCGAAGTTGGTCGAGAGCCAAGTGGCAAGTACATGGCCAAATCAATGAGCAAGATTTGTATCTCGCGCGAGTTCACTACTTTGGCAATGCGACAGAAATCTCCTGTGATCAGTTGGTTGCGCGCATTGGCAAAGCAGATGCATAACGAACTAGGTGGTGTTGGTGTCGGAGCGATTGGTATGTGTTTCAGCGGTGGCTTTGCACTCGGGATGATGGTTGATGACATCATGGTCGCGCCTGTGTTGTCGCAGCCTTCTCTGCCATTTGCAATGGGTGCTGCTCGAAGTGCCGACTTGGGGTTGAGCTTGGATGATGAGATCTTGATCAAGCAACGTGCAGAGGCTGGGTGTCAAGTACTTGGCTTGCGTTTCACAGGCGACAAACTTGTGGGCACCAGGTTCGCGTCGTTGCAAAAACTACTTGGCGACGCTTTTATTGCTGTTGAGTTTGAGTCTTCTTCTAAAAGTGATCACTCGGTACTGACCGAGCAGGTTCAAGAATTGGGTGTGCAGCGCGTGATTGATTTTTTACAGCAGAAACTCAAGCCAAATCACTCGTAACCACAAATCGCGGATCTCTAAAACTCTGTAACGATTTGTTCGCTTGGGCTGCCGATGTGCAGGTTTGCACGAGGTGACGAGCGAGCTTGCCCTTGGCGGCTTTAGCGTCGTGACCGCCGGCCTTTCCCGATTTTTCGTTGATGGACACCACAATATGTTTGGCAACCACGTCGGTGTCGAGAGTAAATGCGGCTCGGTGCTCTTGTGGAAGTAAGTCAATGACTACTGCTCCTTTAAATTTCTTGTTCAACATGGCCGAGAGATCATCGTGCCACCAGCGAGAAAGCAGTCCGAAAGGTGCAAGCCTTGCCCCCATCTTGAGCCGGTAATCGGGCACTGGTTCGTTAGCACCAACCGCACCCATGAGGCCAGAGATCACGATGATGCTGCTGAGTGCACGATCACGTTGCGTCGCCGTCAAAGTTCCAATATCGAGATGATCCCAAACCACACCTGTGTAGCGCGCAAAGGCGGGTAGTGACGGAGAACCATGTAGGCAAGAATTAGAAACGCGCGCTCGGTCAAGGTGTTTGCCCTTTACCCCGAGCAATGCTGCATCGCCTCCTTTCAGCGCGTGGAGCCGATCGACGAGTGCTTTTCTTTGCGTAGTTAAGGATTTTCCGCATGCGCCAGAAGATTCGCGCCAAGGTTTATTTACAGCCCCTCCTTCAGCCTTGCCTTCGGAAGGCGGGAGCAATATATATAGGGAAGCCACGACACGAAAGTATGGCGCACCCCCAAGTAAAGTTGTGGCATGTACGAAGTGAAACCTGCAACAAGTTGGGCGACAGATTTTGATCATGCCGACCCCGCATACAACGCCAATGCTCATGAGATTTGGGACGAGCTGCGCGAAACTTGCCCAGTTGCGCACACCGACCGCTATGGCGGTGCGTGGTTACCAGTTCGTCATGCTGATGTTTCCGCAATTGCGCGCGACACCGATCATTTTTCTTCTGAAGGTGCCGTTCTGTCGAACAAGCCACCGAGGGACGAATGGGTTTCCACTGCACCAATAGGTGGGGCACCACCGATTACCTCTGATCCACCATTTCATGCTGATGCGAGGCGTCTGTTATTGCCTGCATTTAGCCCACAAGTGATCAACGAATGGGAGCCAGAGATTCGCCGTCTCTGCAATGAATTGATTGACAACATGGGCGATGCCCCAACTGTTGATGCGGCTGTTCAGTACGCACAAAACATTCCGGTGTACGTGATTGCCCGCATGCTTGGTTTGCCAGTTGAAGATAGCGACTACTTCCGCGACACCGTTCACTTGGTGCTCGAAGGTATTGGAGCACCATTTGGTGAACGTCAGCAAAGTTTTGAGCAGCTCGATGCGTATTTGTCAATGCATGTGCGCGATCATATTGAGAACCCCAAAGATGATCTCATTGGCTTTTTGTTGAATGCAAAAATTTATGATCAGCCGTTGTCGCCAGAGCATGTCGTTGGAACCATCATCTTGTTGATGGTTGCGGGCATCGACACAACGTGGAGCGCAATCGGTTCATCTATTTGGCACCTTGCTCAGCATCCATCAGATTTAGCACGAATGGTTAACGAACCAGAACTATTGCCAACTGCGATTGAAGAGTTGTTGCGCGCATACGCACCAGTAACGATGGCGCGCATCGTCAGCAAAGATGCCACGATCGGTGGTTGCCCTGTCAAGCGTGGTGATTCTTTGCTGTTGCCATTTCCTGCAGCCAATCGCGACCCAGAGGTTTTCGATCGTGCGGATGAAGTGGTGATTGATCGTGAAGAAAATCGTCACCTGGCGTTTGGGCTTGGCATTCATCGTTGCCTTGGATCGAACTTGGCGCGACTTGAGTTACGGGTTGCTGTCGAAGTCTTTATCGCGCGGTTTCCCAAGTTTGACCTAGCAAATGCTGATGCAGTGACGTGGAGCCTTGGCCAAGTGCGTGGCCCACGCAAGTTGCCGGTACGTATTGTGCAACGCTCGTAATTAGTGACCAATTCTCAACCCCCAAACTCCATTGATCTGGATG
>CANGZK010000088.1 GCA_947458565.1 Acidimicrobiaceae bacterium | reverse complement strand
GTGGGAATCAGATCAAACAAGTTGAGTCGTGCTGCCGACCACACCGCGTGGGCTCGCAACATTGGATCCGGGTGCTCGAGATATCGCGATATTGCGACAACCACGTTTTTATCTGCACGCTCACCAATATTGCCCAACACAAGCAACGCATTGCGCCTCACCCAATCTGGGTTGCGCTCGGCGATGTACCACTGATCAACATGAGCGAGCAATGTTTCATCATCCATGTCGAGCAACTCGAGTACATCCATCCAAGGTTGCGCATCTTCTCTTAGTGGTTTAGACAAACTCAACCGAGTTGTTGGTGGACACACTTCTTGACAATCATCACATCCGTAGATGCGGTCACCTAGCGCTTCCCGATATCTTCGATCGAATGTGCCAGGTTTTTGAATAAGCCACGCCAGGCACTTTGCCGCATCAACAGTGCCAGGTTCGATGATCGCTCCCGTCGGACAGGCATCAATGCATCGTCTACATGAACCGCATCCATCGGCAACTGGTTTTTCATTAATGATGAGCGGTGCTGTCGTGATCACACTTCCCAAGACAAAGAAACTTCCTGCTCCTTCAATGAGCACGTTGGCATTTTTGCCAAACCATCCCAGTCCTGCCAAGTATGCAGCCTCACGATCCACCATCGAGTTGTCATCTGCAAACACAACGGCCTTGAATCCATCACTTCGCAGTTGGTCTCGCATTGCAAACAAACCAACTTTGAGCGACTCGTAATATTCGGTCCATGCATAACGCGCAACTCGCGCGCCGAATTGAGCTTTCCGATCTGGCAGTGGCGATGCGTATGAATAGGCGCCAACAATCATCGACTTTGCATTCGCCACAGCAGACTGAGGATCTGTAGATCGTGCAGGATTGCGATATGTGAATTGCATGGTGTCGTGCAAGCTAGCCGACTTGCGTTCAACAAGAGCGTGATAAGCACGCTGCATCACTTGCGCAGGAGCAACGCCCACTCGATCAAGTCCACCAGATGTTCCGATTGACAACACACGCTCGGTGTAGGCCACGCGTGCGGTATGATCGACCAGGTCAATCTTTGGATGTTTTTTAGATAACCGCACGATGCCGAAGCGTAGGCACCATTCCGGCATTTGCGAGCAAGCGAACTACCCGTTGTTCAGCAAGATCAAACACCACGGCGGTTTCATGCGGATCACCGCATAAAAATGACATCAAGCAGTCGTCGCATGCAGGCGTCTTTTTCATAACGCAGGTGTCGCAACTGATAATCAGTGGCTGTTGGGATTGGTTGGTTTCACTCATGATGGTCTCCTTGTTTCACCTACATGTGTACGCCAACTACGTACAAAGTGAAGTTTGCCAAAAGGGTGTCACACGGTTACCAACCCCCCAAATACCGACGCATACACTGTTCATCCAGAGCAATCCCCACGCGAGAAAGCAACCACAACATGAGCAAATCTTCATCAACCAGAGCATTTACTGTCGGCAAAGTCAACGACGTTTGGACACAACAGATCACCGAGGTTTCAGTAAATGATCTAGGCGAAGGCGATGTGTTGATTGCAGTCGAGTACTCCTGCATCAACTACAAAGATGGCTTGGCCACAAGCGAAAAAGGTCGCGTCGCGCGGATCGATCCATTGATTGCTGGCGTAGACCTTGCGGGCACCGTCGTCGAGTCGTCAAGCCCAGACTTTCCAGTTGGCACTCAGGTCATCGCCCATGGTCACGACATTGGTGTTGCACACAATGGTGGTTACAGCGCCCTTGCACGTATACCAGCGCAATGGTTAGTTGCTTTGCCAGCAGGAATGACCACGCGCACTGCAATGATGATCGGAACTGCCGGATTTACTGCCGCACTCTCAATTGATGCACTTGAACGATCTGGCCTCACAGTTGGCTCTGGACCGATTTTGGTTACTGGAGCAACAGGCGGTGTTGGTTCCGTTGCGGTTGGCATGTTGGCAGCACGCGGATATGAAGTGGTTGCCTCTACCGGCAAAGCAGCATCCAGTGATTGGCTCAAATCAATTGGTGCGAGCGACATTATTTTGCGCGAAGAAACAAGTGCCGAAGCAGTAAAGCCACTCGAGCGAGAACGATGGGCAGGATCAGTTGACTGCGTTGGCGGAGCAACTCTCGCCTACGTCTTACGCACACTCAAATATGGAGCATCAGTTGCTGCAAGCGGACTTACTGGTGGCAACGGACTGGCAACCACAGTACTTCCATTTATTTTGCGTGGCGTAAATCTGCTTGGCATTGACAGCGTGCAGACACCAATCGCGCTTCGCCGAGCCATGTGGACGCGTATCGCCACCGACCTACGTCCATCGTGGCTCGACACGGAGCAAGCGCAAGTCATCGGGCTTGCGGAGCTACCGGCTCAACTAGAAAACATTCTTGCAGGCAAGATGCAGGGACGAGTTCTCGTCGACCCAAATTTGTAATCGTTATTTACTCGCCGACAACGATTACCGCACCGTGTTGATCAATGCTCAACTCGAGTACATCACCCGACTGAGGTAATTGCGCAGCGATTTGCTTCGCATCAGATTTGGCGCACATCACCGCCACTGTCGGCCCCGATCCAGATAACCAAGCACACCAGGCATTAGTGCTGAGCGCTGCATCGAGCGCTGCTTTCGAACCTGGTGCGTTTGCTAAGCGAATGTCTTGATGAATTCGATCTTGAGTTGCAATGCGTAAAACACTGACATCGCCACTTGCAAAAGCCCCCATAAGTAGTGCGGTGTGACCGATATTGAGAACAGCATCGCTGAGCGACAGAGTTGCAGGAATCGCTGTTCGTGATTTTTCTGTACTGGTCTGAGTTTCAGGCACCCAAGCAAGAATTGCTGGATCGAATGCAAGAGGCACACGCACCACTTCACCCGACGCACTTGCAGTGACACCGCCAACTAGCGATGCTGCAACGTTGTCTGGATGCCCCTCAAGTTGCGTACTTGCATGAAGCAGATTCTTGCGCGCCGCGATGAACGCCTCGCCACTTACACCCTGTTTCTGGACATGAGCAGTAACAACACCAGCAACACGAGCGGCGCCACTGAAACCAAGCCCACGGCCCATTGGGATTTTTGAACGAACCCATATGTCGCCTACTCCGCCATAACCGCGAAAAGCAATGTGGCCTGGGTGATACTCATCGATCATTTTTGCGCCAGCCGGAATCACTCCGCTGATCACGGGACCCATTTCGAGATGAACGGAGAGCGCCATGCCGAGCGCGTCAAAACCCGGACCAAGATTGGCCGAGCTTCCAGGCACGCGAACGAAGAATGATTGCGTGGTCATGGCGAACTATTTTGCCACAGAGTTACTGATGTTGATGAGTGCGTCGACAACATTATTTGCCGCACCCGAATCAATGCTTGCTTGCGCACGCTCAATTCCGTCTGCCATGTGTAATGCAACGCCTGCAACCACCAAACCTGCTGCAGCGTTAAACACAACAATGTCACGTACTGCTCCGCGCGTGCCACTAAATGTGTCGCGAATCACTTGTGCATTGTGCGCTGGATCTCCGCCACGAACCGCCGTCACATCGGCGGGCTGCAATCCGAAATCTTTTGCGTTGAGTGCAAATTCAGAAATTGTTCCGCGATCAATTGAGACAACTGGGCATTCTCCGCTCAGGGAGAGCTCATCGAGCCCGCCATGACCATGCACAACCCATGCTCGCTGCACGCCGCGACCAGCGATTGCATGCGCCATTTTGTGAGCCATACTTGGATCGCCAACACCAACCACCATGTAGGCGACTTGCGCTGGGTTTGCCATTGGGCCAAGCAAATTAAATGCAGTTGGAACCCCGAGCTCTTTTCGCGTCGGTCCAGCGTGTCTAAATGCTGGATGAAATTTCGGAGCAAAACAAAAGCCCATTCCCGCTTGCTCCACGCACTGCGCGACACCTGCTCCGTCTAGGTCGATCTTTACACCCAAGGCTTCAAGCACATCAGCTGTTCCACACTGCGAAGACGCGGCACGATTGCCGTGTTTGCACACCGGTACTCCTGCACCCGCAACAACAAATGCGGCCATGGTAGAGATATTGACTGAATGCGATTTGTCGCCACCAGTGCCGACTATGTCAATTGAGTTCGACGAACACTTGGCATCCAATGGAACAGACTCTGATGCATCCAACACAGCAGCCAACATTCCTTGCAATTCGTCGGCGGTTTCACCCTTTGAACGAAGAGCCATTACAAATGCAGCAATCTGCGCAGAAGATGCTTCACCAATCAATATTGCGTTCATGGCGACTTGTGCATCATCAGCCGGCAAGTCTTCGCCGCGCAACAATGTTGACAACAATTGCGACCATCCACCAACGCGATCTATTGCGCTCATCGCGCTCCTTCGCTATGCGGTCTGTTTACGCTGGCGCAACATCCGCCGTCGGTCGCGAGCTGTAGTCGCTCCCCAAATTCCCTGTTGTTCACGATTATCGAGCGCATAGTCCAAACACGCTATGCGAACCTCGCACTGAGAACACACCGAAATAGCAAAGTCCGCGTGATCTTCATTGTCTGGGTAGAAAATTTCGGCGTCCAGCCCTTGGCAAGCACCCTTGGATCTCCAAACCACATCTGCTACCGACATTCAGGCCCCCCATGCGATCAGCAATGAACGCAATTTTCCTAGGCACGACTGTAGAACCCAAAGTCGTACTCATGCCAATCCAAATCGAAAGTCTGATCAGGCAATACCTTTACCAGGCAAGGGTCAGAGGTGTCCCTACAAATTAATCGCGCAGATCAGTAAGCAATTCGTCGATTACAAACTGGGGCAAATTGGCGGCCTCTATATAGGCAGGATGTACGCACAGAATCTCAACGTCACCAGTCGCAAACGCCTCAACTTGTTGTGGGGTAAATTCAAAACGGATGTAGTGAACGGCAGCAGTCACATTGTCGCGCGTCAGAGTCTCGGCATGACCTTCTTCGGTAATTGCTGTAACCGTTGAGCCATCACTCAGTTTGAACACAATTGAACTCTCTATGTTGACGAGTTTTGGCAACCACTCAAGCATCTGCTCTGGAGTTGTGAGTTCAATAAACAAAGTGGCCGAGAGTTGCC
>CANGZK010000087.1 GCA_947458565.1 Acidimicrobiaceae bacterium | reverse complement strand
GCCAGGCATGCGTGTTGCGCAACAACGAATCCGCGCAACTCTCCGGTTCCGCAACTGTGTTTCGTACGTGGGGAACGCACTAAGCCTGCGGGTACGCAGAATACTTACCAACATTGCTGATGCGACCATTGCTGGCTAGTTGCTAGTTACCAGCAACCTTTTTACGAATCTCAACAATCTTCTCGTCAGCATGATTGACGTCATCGCCGTGCTCTTTGAGCAACATATTGCGATCTTTCGTGGCTTCACGCTCGGCAAGCGCGGTATCAACCCGCGCCACCGCAGCATCCACACCGTGTTCGTGAATATATGTCGCCCAGTCAATCAGAGCCTCCACCATTTCCGATTCCGGGACTACCGCAACGTTGCGGCCCTTGACGAATAAGTGGCCACGCTTATTACCTGCAGCAATCCCCAGGTCTGCTTCTCGAGCTTCACCTGGGCCATTGACGACACAACCCATCACGGCAATCTGTAACGGAATCTTTTTGTCAGCAAATGCCGCCTGAGCACGATTAGCCACATCGATCACATCAATTTCAGCCCTGCCACAACTTGGGCATGCAATGAGATCGACATTCTTGCGCTCACGTAAGCCGAGCGACTCTAGTAATTGCCTACCCGCCCGCGCTTCTTCCACTGGGTCGGCAGTGAGGCTGTAACGAATGGTGTCGCCAATGCCCTCCATGAGCAATGTCGAGATCCCGGCCGTTGCTTTGATCAAGCCACCAGGCAATGGACCAGCCTCAGTTACTCCGAGGTGCAATGGGTGTCGTGTTACTTCGCTGAGTTGTCGATAGGCATCAATCATCAGCGGAACATTGGATGCCTTGACGGAAATCTTGATCAAGTTGAAATCAACTTCTTCGAAATATGCAATCTCTTGAAGAGCCGACTCCACCATCGCTTCTGCAGTCAATCCACCATACTTTTCGTACAACGCAGGGTCTAGAGAACCACCATTGACACCAATACGAATTGGAACCTTTCGATCCCGTGCCTCAGACGCAACAGCCTTGATGTGCTCTGGCTTTCGAATGTTTCCTGGATTGAGTCGCAAGCCATGCACTCCGGCTTCCATCGCAGCAAGTGCCATTTTGTATTGATGGTGGATGTCGGCGATGATAGGCACCGGCGAACGCGGAACTATTTGCGCAAGACCTTCGGCAGCCTCTGGCTCATTACACGTGCAGCGAACGATGTCGCAGCCTGCTGCAGCAAGTGCATAAATTTGCTGCAACGTACCCTCGACATCAGCGGTTTTGGTGATGGTCATTGACTGAATGCTGATCGGAGCGTTGCCACCAACGGCTACTTTGCCGACAGAAATTTGATGCGTCTCGCGCCTTGCAAATGCACTCATAAATACCAGTTTGTCAGCACTGCGTGGCTTTGCAACGTTTTATACGCTGCGATAATCAGCTAATTGGCTGAGTGAGGTCAAGATATAAGCCAACGATCAGCAGCAGCGCAAGCAACCCCACGACCATCGTGGCAACTGGCACCATCTTGCCAACATCGGCGCGATAGGTCTTACCGCGTCGCGAGCGGAAGCGTTCATATGTCGCAATCGCAGCATGGCCTCCGTCAAAAGGCAACAACGGAAAAAGATTGAAAACTCCGACGAAGATGTTGACACTTGCGAGCAGCAGTAGCACGCCTTTAAGTCCATCTTGACGCCCGATCTCTCCACCAAGTTGGCTCGCACCAACCACAGTGCCAGGACGTGTTGCGGGGTCAGCCTTTTCGTCAATCACGCTGTTAACAATGTTGACTGGGTTAAGCACGACAAAGACTCCGGCAACAGATCTGCCAGCGGTAACAACCAAATCTTGGGATGCATACCCGATTGCCTTAACCGGATTTACGCGAACATAATCAAGCGACCAACTTGCTACACCAAAATAAGCGATCGAAGTATCTACCGGATTGTTACCGAGAGTTGCGTTTAGCGAAACTCGTTCACCCGAACGATCAACAATGACAGTGACAGTTTGGCCTGGCTTCTTTGACACGATTTGATCAATAAATTGGTCACGACTGGAAACGACGATTCCGTCTATCTCTCGAATCACATCACCCAGAACAACACCAGACTGTTGCGCCGGCGAATTTGCGGCCGGCGGAGACGTGACGAGCACATCGCCAGTCTCGGTATAACGACCAGAGGTTGCATAGACACCAAAAAATAGAACGAGTGCAATCACTCCGTGCATTAACGAACCTGCAGTGATCACAAGTAGTCGTTTTGGATATGACTGCGCCCGATACGCACGTGGTTCATCGGTTGGATCACATTCGTCCAGATTGTTCATTCCAACTATGCGAACAAAGGCTCCCAGCGGTAGAGCCCTGATGCCGTACTCAACTTCTCCGCGTTGAGTACTCCACAACCTCGGGCCAAAGCCCATAAAAAATTGCGTCACCTTCATGCCAGTGCGACGGGCTGTAACGAAATGTCCCATTTCGTGCAGAAAAACAGAAACAAGCAAACCCACCACAAACACGAATGTCCAAGGGTTTGTTACTCCAAGCCAAACAAACAGTGCCAGCAGTGCAGCACCAGAAATTGCGCTTGTGCGTTTGTCGTTAATGCGCTGAGGCTGATCCGTGGTGTCACCGCCAGCGACAATCTCATCGCGAAACTTGTTGTAAAACGAACTCATTTTGTTAGCTCCAATGCTGCAAACCTTCGAGCGGACTCATCTGCGTGCAAAATATCGTCAACGGTTATTGGCGACACGCCATCATGGTGTTGCATTGTCTGCTCAATTACTGCAGCAATTTTTGACCACGATATTCGCCCATCCAAAAATGCATCCACAGCAATTTCGTTTGCGGCGCTCAACCATGCGGGTGCTGTTCCGCCAATTCGACCGGCCTGATATGCAAGACCCAAGCATCGAAATGTAGGACCATCTGGTGTTTCAAAATCGAGACGATTTAATTGCGACCAATCAATCGCTCCAAAGGCGATATTTGCACGTGAAGGAAATCCAAGCGCATATGCAATTGGTAGCCGCATGTCAGGCAACGACAACTGGGCGATGACTGCCCCATCGGTAAATTCGACCATCGAATGCACAACCGATTGCGGATGTACAACAACATCAATTTCATCAAACCCCACACCAAACAACTCATGTGCCTCAATAACTTCCAAACCCTTATTCATCAGAGTCGACGAATCGATAGTGATCTTCGGGCCCATCGACCAGGTTGGGTGCTTGAGCGCATCCGAAATTGTCACACCTTGCAGAGACTCTGCTGTTCGTCCACGAAATGGTCCACCACTTGCAGTTAACAACAAGCGCTGCACTTCTCGCTGTGCGTCAATTGATGAACGCAAACATTGATGAATTGCACAGTGCTCGCTATCCACAGGAACAATTACTGCTCCCTTGATTTTTCGCAGTGGTTGCACAATTGGACCTGCGGCAATCAGGCTTTCTTTGTTCGCTAACGCAAGTCGCTTCCCATGCTGCAGCGTGGACATCGTCACCGACAAACCCGCGAAACCAACTACGCCATTGACAACAACATCAGCATCTCGCGCAAGCTCAGCAAGGTCAGCAACAACTTCCACACCCGGCAACGCCTGGGCCACTTTCTTGCGGGCCTCATCATTGCTCACAGCAACCATTTTTGGTTTACACAACTTGGCTTGTGCGATTACCGCATCAGCGTTGCTGCCAACACCGAGACCGACTACCTCGTACTCACCACCGCTTTGTGAAATGACATCCAGGGTCTGAGTACCAATTGAGCCAGTTGATCCAGCAATTGCAACACGCACGACCGACATCTGTTCAGTCTGTCAGCCAAATAGGTAAATCAGCCCCAGGGTTGGATGACGAGAGTGAGGTAATAGGCGGCCGGCAAGACAAACAACAGGCTGTCAAAACGATCCAGAACTCCCCCATGCCCACGCAATACAGTGCCAAAATCTTTGATATTGAGGTTGCGCTTAAACATCGACTCGGCGAGATCACCAAGTGGAGCCATGACGGAAATCACTAGGGCGAGCAAGATCCAATCGCCAAAGCTGTTCCACGTAGTGCTCTGCATTCCAACCAGCACAACCGCAAGAAACGTGCCGACGGTTCCGCCGATCAAACCTTCAACAGATTTTGCAGGACTAATCCAATCACGCAAGGGAGTTCGTCCCATCGCCGTTCCTGCGAAGTAGGCCGCAATGTCATTGGCAATCACTCCAATAACGACGATGAACAAAGTGTCGGTACCTACGTTTACAAATGCCGCACCGTTTGAAGACGAGAAACGCAGAATCAACGCTGCATACGAGCTCATCAGACCGATCCACAGCATTGCAAGCATCATGATTGCGCTGTTTGGCACTGGACCAGACTCAATGCCATCACTTCCAACGAACACAACAACCGTGGCAATAAAACCAAACACCAACACGAGCGGAAGTGCCGCATCACCAATCCAATACGCACAGAGCGGTGCAGCAACGCAACCGACAACACCGATCACTGTTGATGGTCGATAGCCGCTCACGTTGGCTTGGGTAAAAAACTCGAATGCCGCGACACCGATGAGTACCGCGACCAACAACATCACCGCTGCTGGTCTCCACATCAATGACGCAATGAATACAGCGGCGAGCAATGCACCTACCGCAGTTGCAGTTGGCAAGTCTCTGCCGCCACCAACACTGCCCCTGCCACGTGGCATCGACCCTGTGGCCGAGCCAGAAGACGGACGTTGTGAACGAGTCACTTGAGCGCCGCGAGCGGAGGAACTGGTGCGAGATGCAGGACGTGCAACTGGTCGAGATTGTGCACCCGATGCATCCCGGGCTACTGGGCGACGACGCTCGTCGGTTGGATCAGTGCCAATCACAATGCGACCCTCTCTACGAGGAGAAGTCACTGGGGGCGGAGTTGTAGTTTCAAACGATGGACGGCGGGAGCCCTTGGATGCGCTTGGATCTGGTTCGTTATATGCAGACCACACGTCGCTGTTGTCGCTTTCACTTCCCTCACTAGCGCCAATAACTATGCGCCGAGTCGGCTCATCATTGGTCTTTCCAAACCGTGGAACCTCGCCAGTTGGCGCCTCGGTCCAATGCGGAAGTTGCTCTGTGTC
>CANGZK010000086.1 GCA_947458565.1 Acidimicrobiaceae bacterium | reverse complement strand
GCTCGCGCTGTGATGCTGATAATTTGGTTTTACGGTGTTACATTTTTAGAAAAGAATAAATAAGTATATTTGCTAAAACGAATATGCTATGCTATTAAAGGCTCTTATGGCCGAAGCTGGTGTTCCAATCCGTTTCAAGGTTGACTTGTCAACTTGGGCTCGTGACGACATCAACAAGTACGCAAACTTGATCAAGACATCGTTTGCTGAAATCGGCATTGAAGTCAATTTGCAAATTGACGGTTCAGATGGTGGTTCGGCTGTGTACTACACATACGATCCGTACCCATCTAAGCCAGGCAAAGTCAACCAGTTCGACAACAAGTCATGGTTGGCTTCTAACGTAGGTATCACTGACTGGGCAGGCCGTGGAGTTCCTGACCAGTATTTGATGCGTGAGTGGCGTTCAACAGGTGACTGGAGCGGCGCACAGCTCGACAGTCGTGAAATGGACGCAGCAATTGACGAGTACCTACAGGCAATCACGCCAGAGGCAAAGAAGACAGCCAGCAAGAAGATCCAGGAAGTTTCACTTGATGAAACTCCTTACATCCTTGCTTACACGTCAAACCTCATCACCGCGGGCCGCAAGGACCTCGAGGGAATGGTTGTTAACGGCATGGGTCAATTCGACGCCAGAAAAGCAAAAAACGCCTAATAACCAGTTATTAGGAAGCATTTAGTCAAAAGAGCCAGGGCCAAAAGCCCTGGCTCTTTTTAGTTTGTAATTGTCTCTATTTCGTTTCATTAACTACACTCAACCGAGATATGAAACGGTTCATCCTCAAACGCCTTGGCCTCTCGGTGATCACCGTCTTCCTTGTTTGTGTCATCGTTTTTTTCTTGACACACATCTTGCCTGGCGATGTCGCGCGTCAATACCTCGGCAGGGGCGCAACCGAAGATGACCTGCAAGAATTTCGTCGTCTCTTCGACCTAGATCAGCCGTTGCTTTCACAGCTTTTCTCTTGGATCAGCGATCTCCTGCAGGGTGACCTCGGTCAATCAATGCAATATCGTGGCCCGGTCACCGACCTGCTTCTTCCAGCAATTGGTTATTCATCCAAACTCGCCGCTGTTGCATTTTTGATTATTGTTCCGATCAGCATTGCTGGCGGTGTTATCTCAGCAATGAACAGAGGCAAGAAAATTGACCGCGCAATCACCGTTGGAGGGCTTTCCGCATCCGTGATTCCCGAATTCGTTTGGGCGATTCTTTTAGTTCTTATCTTTGGGGTGACATTTCAAATCTTTCCCGTCACTGCATTCCCCAGACGAGGTGACCGTGACCTTCTGACTCAGATTTGGCATTTAGTCTTACCATCAATCTCGTTATTGCTTGTGTTGTTCGGTTACATCGCGCGCATTACTCGTGCCGGAGTTATCGAGGCGCTCGACTCCGACTACATGCGCACGGCAGTACTCAAGGGGCTCTCTCGTCGCAAAGCAGTACTCAAACATGTTCTTCGCAATGCGTTGTTGCCGACCATTGCCGTCATTGCATCACAAATCCCCTACCTGATCGGCGGCCTCATTGCGGTCGAGATCGTGTTCAACTATCCGGGTTTTGGAACAATCTTGAAAGGCGCGGTTGACGCCCGCGATTACTCAGTGCTTCAAGCCGGTGTAATTATCTCAAGTTTCGTGATTATCTTGTTCCAACTCATTGCCGACATCTTGTTTGCGGTGTTGAACCCAAGGATCCGACAGAAGGTTTCAGAATGAACGATCCAGCTACTTCGACGATTGCAAGTAAGTCCAATCTTGAGCGTCAAACGATCCGTCGAGAGCGCATCAAACTCGTCCTCAAAGACAAAACTTTTATCGTTGGTGCTTTGATCTTGAGTTTCTGGATAATTCTCGCAATTTTTGGCACGGTCATCTCTCCCCGTGGCGCCGGCGACCAAGACTTCAACTTCGTTTCTCAATCCCCATCACGAGATTTCCTTTTTGGTACTGACGCCAACGGCCGCGACGTTTTTTCGAGAGTGATCCTAGGAACACGGTTGATTGTCGTGATGGCATTCTCGGCCACGATCCTCGGAACAATTCTTGGCACTTCGTTGGGCTTGGCAACTGGCTACTTCAAAGGCAAGTTTGACATGATCGTGATGCGACTTGTCGAGGCAATTTCAGCAATTCCGGTTTTGATCATTGCGCTCTTGGCAATTGCAGCACTCGAGGGCAGGTCGCCAACACTGACTGTCATCGTGATCGGTTTTGTGTTCACCCCAAATATTGCTCGTACTGTTCGAGCAGCCGTGCTTGGAGAATCTGAACTTGAATATGTGGCAGCAGCACGACTACGCACCGAACGCACCCGGCACATTTTATTTCGCGAAATCTTGCCCAATGTGTTGCCGCCGATCATCGTCGAGTTCACCGTGCGCCTCGGTTACGCAATCTTCGCAATCGCCACACTTTCATTCCTGGGTGCGGGCGTCGAATACGGTTCGCCAAACTGGGGCTCACAGATTGCCGAAAACTGGGGCAACATTTACTCGAACGTATGGTGGCCTACTGCTTTCCCTGCTTTGGCTATTGCTTCACTAGCGGTAAGCATCAACCTGATTTCTGACAGCTTGCTGGAGATTTTCGAATTATGAGCACAACACCGACACTCGAGTTTCGTGATCTTGAAGTTGCGTACACCGTTCGTGGCATTGACCGCGAAGTAGTACGTAAAGTTTCGTTTTCAATTGCCCCAGGTGAGGCGTATGGCCTTGTAGGTGAGTCTGGTTGCGGCAAGTCGACTGCAGCATTCGCAGCAATGCGCTACCTACCACGCAACGGCAAAATCACAGGTGGTTCAATCCTGTTTGAAGGCCAAGACATAGTTGGCATGAGCACACACGACATCAGCGTCTTGCGCAGGTCGGCAATCTCGATGGTCTACCAAAACCCAGCGACTGCGCTCAACCCTACGATTCGCATCGGCGAGCAAGTTGCAGAAGTTTTTGAGCTTCAGGGGTTCTCAAAGAGTGACGCACTTGCACAAGTAGAACAAGCACTCATCAAAGTTCAGATTGCAGACCCAACCAAAGTGATGCGCAGATATGCCCATCAACTTTCTGGTGGCATGGCGCAACGGGTCGTTATCGCCATGGCCCTTGCATCCAACCCTCGCCTCTTGGTGATGGATGAGCCAACAACAGGCCTTGACGCAACTGTTGAAGCCGAAGTCCTCGACTTGGTGCGCAAATTGCGTCAAGAGTCCGGCACTGCCGTGCTGTTTATTAGCCACAACCTTGGCGTGATCCGACACATGTGTGACCGCGTGGGCGTGTTGTACGCAGGCGCACTTGTCGAGCAAGGTGCAACCGAAGAGATCTTTTCTCAGCCAAGCCATCCGTACACCGTTGGCCTGTTGCGTTGTATTCCTCGTGGCGGTTTGCACAAAAACACCGACCGTCTCGACACAATCCCTGGAACTCCCCCTGCACTAGGCACGCATTTCAGTGGTTGCGTGTTCGCAGACCGTTGTGCACTGGTTGAAGACAAGTGCCGCACCACGCAACCAGAAATGGTTGCCGTCGGACAGTCTCATGTCGCTCGCTGCTTCCACACCGACAAAGCAGGGTCAATGCCTCGCGCGATCGACACAGTTACTGTCAGTGTCAGCCAAAACCCAAATCGCGCCACTACCGGCACACGATTGCTCGACATCGACCATCTCTCCAAAGCCTTCACACAAGATGGTCACGCAGTGCATGTTGTCAATGATGTGTCGCTGCAAGTGGGCGTCGGCGAAACTCTCGGACTCGTTGGCGAGTCTGGTGCAGGCAAAACCACCATCGCCAAACTCATTCTTGGTTTGTACGGCTCTGACAGTGGCAGCCATGTTGTGCTGGATGGAAAAGATCTGGCAGCAACTCTCGGTAAGCGCGACGTCAAAGACGTTGGTGCAATGCAGATCGTGTTTCAAAACCCAGACCAAGCACTCAACCGTCGCCACAGCGTGACACGCATTGTTGGTCGTGCAGTGCAAAAACTGCGTGGGCTTTCCGCAGATGCTTCAACCGAACGCGCACACGAGCTGCTTTCTGGCATGCGAGTAGAAGCAACGTTGCACAGTGCCCGTCCAGTGCAGCTCTCTGGTGGACTCAAACAACGTGTAGCAATCTCGCGCGCATTTGCCGGTGCACCACAACTCGTTGTGTGCGACGAACCAACATCCGCTCTCGACGTGTCGGTTCAAGCAACAATCCTCAACTTGTTGGTCGACTTGCAAAAACAAGACGGCACAAGTTTTATTTTCATCTCTCACGACCTCGGCGTTGTCAGATATATCTCGGACAAGATTGCGGTGCTCTACCTAGGTCGCGTTGTCGAGTTCGGTGAATCCAATCGAGTCTTCCAAGGCCCTCACCACCCGTACACCGAGGCGTTGTTGTCGTCAGTACCAAATATCGACGGATCTATTCGCAAGCGCATTCCTCTCACTGGAGTAATCCCAAGCCCATCAAACCCGCCGTCTGGATGTGTTTTGCATCCACGTTGCCCTCGCATGGCCGGAAGCGGTGTTGAGCACCTGTGCTCCAGCGCCGAACCAGCCCTCACCGAGGTCGAACCGGGGCATTTCATGCGCTGCCACATACCGCTCGATCAATTACGCACCGTCCAGAACTAGCGTTTTCGACACCCCTCGGAACTTGACTATTGAGTCAAGATGTCCATAGAGTGAACAAATCGGATTGGGGTCATTCCGGCCTCACACGAATCAACAGGGGGAAATTTCTAGATGAAAAAAGCATCCACTAAAAGTGGGCTCTTCAGAAAACTCTCGATTGGTCTAGGACTTGCACTTGCAGTCTCAACCGTCGGAATTTCTGGAAGCAGCGCAAAGTCAGTTCCACAGGCAAAGCGCAGCGGCAAAGACATGATCGTCTTGATCGCTGAAAAAGATGCTGGCTGGTGTACACAAGATTCACCAGGTGGTGGCCAAATTGGAGCCTCTGGTTCAGTGCTCGAAAGTCTTACAATCAAGAACAACAAGGGCGACATCGTTCCTTACTTGGCAGAATCAGTGACATCGTCAAATGGCGACAAGACATGGACGATTAAACTTCGTCCTGGCATTACGTACAGTGACGGCACACCATTAGATGCCGACAACGTCATCGCCAACTTCCG
>CANGZK010000085.1 GCA_947458565.1 Acidimicrobiaceae bacterium | reverse complement strand
GCACATGGTGATTGGAAGTCGGTTTCGATCCGAAAGCACCACTCACAATCCGAGTTTGCTCAGACGATTTGCAATGCGGATACTTTCAAAAGTTGCACAGCGTGCGACAAAGAATGAAATTACAGATTCGACATCAGGATTTCGAGTGATTCGTCAACCTTTGCTTGGCGAGCTTGCCTTAAATATGCCTGCGTATTATCTTGGCGACACATTTGAAACCGTGGTTGTTTCTGGGCGAGCGGGATATCAGATCGAAGAAATTGGAGTCGCGATGGCGCCACGGTTGCACGGCACATCGTCGTCGGGGAACATGCGTTCGATATTGCTCATCGGGAAAGTTTTGACCACAGTGCTGCTTGGAATCCACTTTCGCCTCCGCCGACTGAAGTGACGGCCAGGTGGTCTGCGGCACTCAAACGTTTCCGATGAAGGCTGCTGTCTTCCGACTCTGACCTGATTCTCGGGCGTCCGTTGCACAGGACCCGACCGTCACCTCACTCGACGGAGACGGATTCACATTATTGCGAACACAGCCACGATATCGCTGAACAACCCATGATTTATCGGCGATAACCTTCACACGTAATACAAGGAGGGGTGCGAGAGCGGCCGAATCGGCACGCTTGGAAAGCGTGTGAGGCGCAAGTCTCCGTGGGTTCGAATCCCACCTCCTCCGCCATGGGTATCAGTGACGAACAAGCAATGCAGATTGCATTGGAACAAGCCCGCCTTGCAGGCGAGATGGGCGATGTGCCGGTTGGTGCTGTTGTTGTGCACGACGGCAAGGTCATTGCGGCTCGACATAACGAACGCGAAGCAACGGGTGACCCAACTGCGCACGCAGAGATTCTTGCGTTGCGCGATGCAGCCGCATCACTTGGTCGCTGGCGACTGAACGATTGCACGCTTGTTGTCACGCTTGAACCTTGCGTGATGTGTGCGGGTGCGATCATCAATGCAAGAGTCGAGACATTGGTCTATGCCACCGCCGATCTCAAAGGTGGGGCAACAGCAAGTTTGTACAACGTGTGCAGTGATCCACGGCTTAATCACAACCCGAATGTGAAGCATGGTGTGTGTGTGCATGAGGCAACGCTGTTGTTGAAAGAGTTTTTCGCTCAAAAGCGCACCTCCGACTAACGCCGATAGCCTTCCAAAACGGAAGGGTGCCAGAGCGGACGAATGGAACGGTCTCGAACACCGTCGTGGGTTTAGGCCCACCGTGGGTTCAAATCCCACCCCTTCCGCCATATTTCTTTGTTACAGGTTGTTGGTGGGTCATACCTCTGACACTCTTAGTGGGTGCTACAAGTCCAAGGTCTCTCCGTTGAAATTGGCGGACGCATGGTTGTGGAGGAAGCATCCTTCACCGTGATGCCGCGAGACAAAGCGGGATTGGTCGGACGTAACGGCGCCGGGAAAACCACACTTTTTAAAGTGCTCGGTGGTGCAGTTGAACCGCATGCGGGCAAAGTGTTGCGCAAGGGCGGATTTGGATACTTGCCTCAAGACCCAAAAATCCCTGGCTCACGCGAATCGCACACTGCAATCTCACATGTTTTGTCTGGTCGCAACATTGACGAAGACTTGGTGCGCATCGAAAAACTGCGCTTAACAATGGAAGAGTCGCCGACGCCACAGAACATCGCAAAGTTCTCTAAAGCAGAAGACGAATTCTCATCGAAGGGTGGCTATGCGGCCGAGAGCGAAGCCCGTTCGATCGCTGCTGGTCTTGGATTAAAGCCCGACCGACTGAACGCATCTATCGGTGTGTTGTCGGGTGGCGAGCGCCGCCGAGTGGAGCTTGCGCGAATTTTGTTTGCTGGTAGCGACACATTGTTGCTTGATGAGCCAACCAACCACTTGGATATTGATGCAAAGACTTGGCTGTTGGGTTTTTTGCGCGAGTATCGCGGGGCATTGTTAGTGATTAGTCACGACTTGGAATTGTTGGACGAAGCGATCACGCGTGTGTTGCATCTAGACAGACCACAAGAAGAATCTGTTGGCTCAATAGTTGAATACCGCGGCACATACACCCAGTATTTGTCATCTCGTGCAGCCGACGAAGCACGACGAGCAAAGAAAGCATCGATGCAAGAAAAAGAAATGGCGCGCTTGCAGGGCGTAGTGGATCGTTTTGGTGCAAAGGCTTCGAAGGCCGCGATGGCACACAGCATTGAAAAGCGCATTGCTCGTATTGAAGACACAAAAGTTGAAGGCCCCACAAAAGACAAAAAACTTAAGGTGCGTTTTCCTGAACCACCAGCTGCTGGACAGACTGTGATCACCGCAACTGGATTGCGAAAGACTTTCGGTGGGCCAGACATTTTTCACGACGTCAGTTTTGACTTGGGTCGGGGCGAGCGGTTGTTGGTGCTTGGTCTCAATGGTGCTGGAAAAACAACGCTGTTGCGGATGCTCGCAGGCGAAAGTAAGTCTGACGGTGGGGAAGTTGAGTTTGGGTATCAAGTAACAACTGGGTACTTTGCTCAAGAGCACGACAACCTTGACCCTGAAGCATCACTGATCGATCACATGCGCAGGCATGCACCTGTGCGCCTTGGCCTGACCGAAACAGACTTGCGCGGCATGCTTGGCATGTTTGGATTGTCGGGCACAAAAGTATTTCAAGAGTCGGCCACGTTGTCGGGTGGAGAGAAAACCAAACTTGCACTCGCCATGCTGATGGTTGGACGCAACAACTTGCTGTTTCTCGACGAACCAACGAACAACCTTGATCCACCAAGCCGCCAAGCGGTTGCTGACGCGTTGTCGGCATGGAAGGGTGCAATCATTTTGGTCAGTCACGACACCGAATTTGTGGAGCAACTTGCACCAACGAAGGTTTTATTAATGCCTGATGGGCAAGTGGACTATTTCAGTAACGAATGGCTTGATTTGGTGAGCCTTGCGTAGTCATTGCAATTAACTAGCTCTTGCAAGTCGTTTCGTTTACAGGCACAGTCAGATCGATCAGATATGAGTCGACTGCTGTGTTGATGCACTCATTTGCACCATAACCAGTGTGTTGGTTGGCCTCGACAATCAACAAGATGCCTTGCTCGAGTGCGGCAGCCATTTTGCGCGTTGACGCAAGCGGTGTTGCTGGGTCACCTGTTGTTCCAACAACGACAATTGGGCCAGCACCCTTGCCGGTTGCATCAATCTTTGTTGCGGGCTTAACCGGCCACAGCGCACACGAATATCCGTAGCCAAAGTTGGCGCCAAGTCGTGGTGCTGCAGCAACAAAATCTTGCACCGCGTCTTCAACTTCTTTGACGCTTGTTGCGCCTGGATCGTCTAAACACGAGATCGCAAGGAAAGCTTCGAGCTCGTTGCCGTAGCTGCCGTCGTCTTTGCGCTGATAGTAATCGTCATACAATTTGAGTAATCCGGCTCCGTCACCTTGTTGTGCATCAGCCAATGCTTGTTCAAGTTGCGGCCAGTACGAGTCGGAATACATGGCTTGAGCGACTGCAGTAAATGCGACGCCTTGAGTAACTGGTGTGCGAGCTTTGGTCACCACAAGTGGTTTGGTATCGAGTTCGAGAAGCAGTGAGTCGAACGCTGCCTCTGCTTTGCCACCGTTGTAAAACGCACACGTGCTGTTTTTGCTACATGCTGCAAGAAATGTTGTGAGCTGACCTTCGAAGCCACCGGCCTGCGCCATGCCTTCTTGGGAAGATGTTGCCTGAGGATCAACTGCACCGTCAAACACCGCCGCGCGAACGGTTTGCGGAAACATAGTGGCCCATGTTGCGCCGAGTTCTGACCCGTACGAAAAGCCAAAATAGGAAATCTTGTCTTCGCCTAACGCTTGACGGATGCTGTTCATGTCTGTTGCGCTTGCTTGCGTGGAAATGTAGGGGAGAATTTCGCCCGAGTTGTCCATGCACTCGTCATTGAATGCTTGCGAAGCATCGATGAGCGCTTGTTTTTCTTCGGGTGAGTCTGGAGGCGAATCAATGCCAAAGTACTGGTCGTAGTCATCAACGCAATCAACAGCAGGCGTGCTCTTACCTGTTCCTCTTGGGTCCCATGCGATGATGTCGAAGTGGTCGATGATGTCGCTGCTGAAGTAGTACGAAGCATCGTCGGCAAGCGAACTACCACCGAAACCTGGGCCACCAGGGTTGACCATCATTGAGCCAATGCGAAGTGTTGGGTTTGCAGCGGGAAGCAACTTGACGTACAACGTGAATGTGCCCGCTGATGGGTTGTTGTAATCGAAAGGCACTTCAAGTGTGCCGCACTGCACTGATGTCGTTGATGCAGATTCATCACAGGCTTTCCAATCGAAATTTGCCGGCACGTACGGGCTGGCATTGATTGTTGTTGCAGGGTTTGATGAGTCATTTGAGCCGCAGCCGACTAGCACGAGAAATGCTGCCACCACCGCGCCGCGGGCAAACTTGTGCGACACCTGCGTCTGAGATTTCATCGCTTCAGCCTAGAAGAAGACTTGTCACGCGCGCGAGTGAACTTGCGACATTGCCTTAGCCTGACATCATGCGAATGGGCCCACACCACCTCATACCTGGCGACAAGTCGGCTATTGAGGGTACGAAAGTGAACCGATCATCCATGCGCCGAGTCGTGGTGTTTGCTCGCCCATATTCAAGCTCGATTGTTGGATTTCTCATTTCAATCCTTGTTTCGGCAGCGATTGCACTCGTTCCCCCGCTGTTATTTCGAACCATTGTTGATACCGCTATTCCGGCCGGAGATAAGCGTCGAATAGTTATTCTTACGATCATCTTGGTGGTCGTTGCAATGGGCGACGCAATTTTGTCAATCGTACAACGGTGGTACTCGTCGCGCATCGGCGAAGGCCTGATCTATGACCTACGAGTTGCGTTGTTTGACAAAGTGCAGCACATGCCAATCGCGTTTTTTACGCGCACACAAACCGGAGCCTTAATCAGCCGATTGAACAACGATGTCGTCGGTGCACAAACAGCGGTTACTGGAACACTTGGCAGCGTTGTGTCAAACGTGGTGGTGTTGGTAACCACACTTGGCGCGATGCTCGCTCTCGAGTGGCGGCTCACCGTGCTGTCGCTGGTGGTGTTGCCCGTGTTCATTATCCCCGCCCGTCGAGTTGGCGTGCGCTTGCAAGACATCTCACGCGAACAAATGGGACTCAACGCATCGATGAACACGCAGATGACCGAGCGCTTTAATGTCGCCGGCGCAATGCTTGTCAAATTGTTTGGCCGACACCGCGAAGAAGTGGATGCCTTTAG